>JBGSWC010000120.1:0-21729 GCA_041752635.1 Pirellulales bacterium
TGGCGGGCGATGTTGAAACGTTACGACCGGCGGAAAAAGATCGGCTGGAACTGGCAAAGTGTCGACGGGTCGATGACCAAGTCGCCGCTCGGCGGGGAAAAAAACCGGTAAAAACCCCACTGATCGCGGTAAGTTGGGGGCCAAGCGGTCGATTCTCACCGACCGTCGCGGCATGCCGATCGGTTTGGCGATTAGCGGCGCCAACACGCACGACCAAAAACTTCTCTTCGAGACGCTCGACAGCATTCCTATTCGACGCCCACCGCGATCGGGCCGTCCGCAGCACATCTGCCTCGACAAAGGGTACGACAGCGACGCGATTCGCGCTCGCCTCAGGCGACGCAGCTATCGCGTCCATCTCAAGTCGCGAGGTCAAGAAAAGAGCGAGAAGCGGAAACGTGGCCAGCGAGCCCGACGCTGGGTGGTCGAGCGCATCGCTTCGTGGCTCAATCGCTACCGCCGCATTCTGGTGCGGTGGGAAAAGAAGGCCAAAAACTACGAAGCCTTGTTGCATCTCGTCTTCGCTCACATCCTGTGGCGGAATTCTTGAGGTTCTGGGATAGGTTCAAAGTGTGCCAACGCATTTTCGCAAAACAACTTACGTATGCTAGCCTTGCTGAACCTGGCGCTTTCCAGTTAGGCAGCTTCCAATTGCAGCCAGCGGCCATCGGTGCGCATAATGGTCGAAATCACACAGAATCAGGGGATTGGCAAGCCAACCCGCCGAAGTTGCCTCATCCGACCGCTGGAAGTAATTTTCCCAGGGCGCTAAGTTATCAATTCTCGAACAAGACCGCCGCAAGTTAGCCGACCGGCCAACTGCCCGGTGTTGGTCCACCCTCGGCGGGCATGCAGTATGGCACAGGTCGTCTGCAACGCCCTTCTTGGGTTGATTCCCGCGAAGGCCCGAGGTCGTTACGCGAAAGTACGCCTGCATTCGATGTCACTTGCCAGAATTTGCTCTTGCTTTGTCAACCGCATTTCGACAGCCGCAATGCAGCGTTTCGATAGCTCCGACTGCCTGCTTCAAATCGGCGACTCGAAGCAACCTGAACTCCGCCAATATCTGCTCAGCACACGCGTGGTACAGCTTGGCAAGCCGCTTGTAGACAGCCTCGGTCGCTTCAACGCATACACGGCGTCGATCCTGGGGGTCTGGCAGACGGGTGACGAAGCCCGACTTCTCGAGTCGGTCGATGAGGGCGGTGACCGAGCCGGTGCTTAGACCGAGCTGCCTAGCCACTTCCCCCGGCTGAACAGGTCCGTGCTCTAGCAGGTTCAGGCAACGCAGGTCGTTCCGGGCGATTCCTAGGTCCGTGCAGACTAGGTGATCGAACTGGTCCATCGCTGCGTGTACGCCGCGGCAGGCGTTGATGAGGTGCTGTTCTTGTTCGGTTCTTGACATCGCTGGTCCTTCGCCCTAACGTCTCTATTATCGAGATACTTGGTAGACGAGATTATAACTCTATAAGTTCGCCCATGACAGGAGTTGATGTAACATGTATGCATTTTCGGTGGTCTTCGCGTCACTCTATGCCCTGGTGGGCATCGCTGCGTATGTCGTCACCAATGAGATTCGTTACAGCGAACGCTTACGCGTCGATGCCCCGCGGGAGGTGGTCTTTGGAGCCATCCTCAACCAGGAGGAACTAATGGCCTGGTCGGCTTGGCCTGAAGCGACCGGCTCCGATTGCCGCGTCGAAGGAGAGGACGGGGTTGTCGGGACGAAGCTCGTCTACCTGACGAAAGGCAAGCCAGCCGGGAGCCAGACCGTCACCGACGTTGCTGAGAACGAATCAGTGACGCTGGAGCTGGAGGACCCGAGCCCGTTCGGCCAGAAGCCCACCGTCACGTTCCTGCTAGAGGAAGGCGATGGCACTGAGGTCACGCTGCAGTTCGTCAACGTCGTCCGGCGCCCGTTCCACTTGGTTGTGAAGGGGGCGGGGATCGCGGCTTGGACGCGGGAGCTGCACAGAAAAGACTTGCAGGGTTTGAAGGCATACGCAGAGAAGCAAGTTACCCCGCAACCGCCGGGTTAACCACGATGGACCGTGGCTTTGAGTTCGACGCCGAGGTGGTGAGTCACGCCGTTGGCACGCTCAACTACCGCGTCGTGTTTCTTGCCGAACGCTTCCACAAAGAGTTGCCGCTACGCGAGCACTCAAGACTCCGAGTCCAAGGTGAGGTCAACGGCGTTCCGTTCGCGGGGGCTTGGCAGCCGGTGCGTGGTCGTTGGTATCTGATGCTGGGCAAGCGTCTGCTGAAGGACGCCGGGGTCGGAGTGGGCGACCGCGTGCTGGTCACGTTCCGTGTGGTGGACCAAGCGTCCGTCGATGTGCCCGAGGAACTTAGCCGTGCGTTGGCCTCCAACCGAACAGCCTCGATGGCGTGGGATAAACTCTCGGCTGGCAAACAGCGGGCGTTTGCCCACCGGGTCTCATCGGCCGTCCGGGCAGTGACCCGGGCGGCACGCACCGAGGAGGTCATCGATGCGTTGGTGAGCGGCGAAATCTGAACTTGCAACGGTTGCCTCAACCGCCAGCTCGAAGCAGTTTTCCCTCAACGCTGAGGTGTCAAATCTCGAACAAGACCGCTGCGATTTCGGCGGCGGCGCAACTCGCCGAAACTGGTCCAGCGTCTGGGCTTGCGATAGGACGAAACGCGAGTGGCAAGTCGCTCCATTAGCCGCCCATCTGAGCCGCACTGTCTCGCGGTCCAACCCAAGACAGAGCCGGTTGAAAGGGCCTTTCTCGCGGCTCTTATAATCATCGGCCTCGAGCGGGGCGAGTTGTCGGAATTCCCGTCAGCCTCCCTTTTTTTGGGGAAATTTCCCGCACATTGCGGGAAGCGACAGACTATAATGCCGCCGCGTAAGCTACCCCCGAATTTTGTATAGTAGACACATTAAGCGATTCGGTTGCGTCATTCGCCATGGCTTCCACAGTGCGAGAGGCGGCACAGGTTCATTTGAGGGATCTGCGATGACACGACGACTTAAAATCGACTGGGAAGTTGCTGCGATTCTTGCCGGGCAATACGGCAGCTCGATGCCTCGGCGACGGCATGGGGGTGTGAGTGGTGCGATTGGCCTCTTGGCCTTAGCGGCTCTCGCTGGGGCGTGTTCCATGTGTCACTTCGCCAGGGCAGCGACGATCTTCTGGAATGGCACCGCCGGCAACGACCTCTGGAGCAGCACGGCCAACTGGAGCGGCGGCAGTGTCCCCGGCGCCAGCGACGTCGCTTGGTTCGATGATTTCAGCGATCCGTCGCTCACTCCGGTGGTCGACCTTAACGGCGACCGGACGGTTCAGTCGATCACCATCAGGAGTCCCCGACCGTTTACGATCAACAACAACACCTTGTCACTGACCACCGGTGATATTGACGTGAACGAAGATGGAGTCCCGATCCACACGATCAATAGCAATGTGCAGTTGCAGGCCAACGGGCTCTGGACAATCTCGCCCAGCTCGACCCTGGTTGTAGCCGGCGACGTGACCGAGTCGGGTGGCTCGCGTTCGCTCACAAAGGCGGGGTTCGGGGTGCTCGTCCTGGGGGGCAACAACAGCTACACGGGCGGGACGTTTATTAACGAGGGAACGCTACGCATGGGCCCGATCAGCGACTCAATTCCCGACTTGGCGCCGGTCACCATCGCCGCCGGGGCGACGCTCGATCTCGACATTCAGCCGGAAGCCGTGGGCACGCTGCTGGGCGGCGGGTCGATTCTGATGAACGGTGGCGGGGCTAACCTTATCTTCGGCGCCGACAACGGCTCAGGCACATTCTCCGGCCTCATTGTCGGCAGCGGCACAATCAACAAGCAGGGGACGGGCGTGCAAACGCTCACCGGCAATAGCTCGTACTCCGGCACGACGTTCATTACCGACGGCAAGCTGCTGGTCTCCAGCGCCAGTAGCCTGGGGAACAGTCAGTTGGTCACGTTCCTCGGCGCGGGTCGATTCGGCGCCACCTCCAACATCAACTTCAACAATCATCAGTTCCTGGCCAATGGAGCGAATTCCTCGCGGTTCGAGCCCAACGCAGGCGTGTTCATGAACCTGTTGGGCGGAGCGGGAATCACCGGCACGGGGGGCCTCGTCAAGACCGGCTCCGGCACGTTGAACCTCCAGACCAATAACACCTACTCGGGAACCACCGAAGTCCAGCAAGGATTCCTCGACGTGAGCGGCTCCTCCGAACGGCTGCCCGATTCCACGGCGGTGAACGTCGCCTCGGGTGCCCAGTTCCGCTTCTTCCTTGGTGCGGCGACCGAGACCATTGGTTCCCTGTCCGGGTCGGGGGCAGTCGTGTTTGGCAACAGCAACGCCGGCGGCACCAACTTGAGAGTGGGCGCTGCCAATGTCGGGTCGACGTTCTCAGGCAACATCCGACAGGAGTTCGGCGGCACGGGCCGACTAACCAAAGTCGGCACGGCGACACTCACGCTCACCGGGACCAACACCTACACCGGCGGCACGGTAGTGGACGGCGGCAGCTTGAAGGTCAACACGGACAGTCTCCCCGCGGCCGGCGGCGTGGTGAACAACAGCAACCTGAATTTTGACCAAGCTTTCTACGGAGTCTACGAGGGAATCATCTCCGGTCCTGGCGTGCTGAATAAGGAAGGCGGCGGCACGTTGGTCCTCACCCGCGACAACACCTATCAAGGGGGCACGGTGATTGAAGAAGGAACCCTCGAGATCTTCAGCAACGACAACCTTGGGGATGACTCGGCGATCGTCTTTCTGTTTGGCGGAACGCTCCGAATCAATACCGGGGGAACCGTCTTTTTTCCGGGCGCACGACGCTTTGCCACGCACACGGACTCAAATGCGAACTTTGAAGTGACACCGGGTACCGTCGCCTTTATCCTTGGCGGTGTAGCGGGCGACGGGAGCCTGGTGAAGAGCGGTGACGGTCAATTGACGTTGCTCTCAGTCATTGGCCAGCACGTCCCTTCAACCTACACAGGTGATACGATCGTCAATGCGGGGATATTGACGGTTGAGAGAGGTAGCTTTTCCATCCCAACGGAACTTATCCCCGATCAAAGCGCGGTGATCCTCAACGGGAGCGGTAGGCTGACGCTGTTTGGTGGCGATTTCCTTGAGGGGGGCGGCTATACGGAAACGATTGGGTCGCTGACTGGCGGGAGTTCTGCGGAAGTCGCGTTCGCCGCTTCGAGCGGAAATCATCTGCGTGTCGGCGCCAATAATCAATCGACCACCTTTGCTGGCGAAATCTTCGATGAGGTCAGCCCGATCGGTTCGGGAAAACTCACCAAGATAGGCTTCGGTACACTCACGCTGACCGGCCACAACACCTACTCCGAAGGCACGGTCATCGAGGCAGGCATCCTTGACGTCAATACGAACAGCCTGCCTGCCGCGGGGGGCGTCGCGCTGGCCAGCGTCGACACCGCAACGCCCGTGCTCCGCTTTTCCCAGCAGTCTGCAGGAACCTACGACGGCGTGATTTCCGGCGATGGGACGGTCATCATTGCCAACTCCAGCACGTTGACCCTCACTCAAGAGAACACCTGGACCGGCCGCACGCTGCTAGAGAGTGGTGTGCTGGCGATCCGGCACGACAGCAACCTCGGCGCAGCCGCGACGGCGGTGGAGTTCCAGGGCGGCACGTTGCAAGTCGAAAGCGGATCGGTAGCAATGCTCGACGCGGCACGTGATTTGGTCGCCGCGAACGACGTCATGATCGACGCTCCTTTCAATGCGAGATTGAGGGTGGATGGACAGATCCGTGGCAACGGTGGACTGATCAAGACCGGTCCTGGCACGCTAAACGTCCGGGGCAACAACACGTACTCGGGAACGACCGACATCCAAGGGGGATTCCTCGACGTGAACGGTTCATCGGAACGATTGCCCGATTCCACGGCAGTCTCCGTCGCTTCTGGCGGTCAGTTGGGTTTCTACGTCGGCGCCGAGACCGAAACCATCGGTTCCCTCGCAGGGTCGGGGAGGGTTGCATTCGGCAACACGGACGCCGGCGGGACCAACCTCAGGGTGGGGGCAGCCAATGTCGAAACGACATTTTCGGGCAACATCACCCAGGTGTTCGGCGGTACGGGCAAACTGACCAAGGTCGGGTCGGCGACCCTCACGCTCACCGGGATAAACTCCTACACCGGCGGCACGTTCGTCGAGGCCGGCAGGTTGAAGGTCGACACGGCCAGCCTGCCGTCGGCCAGCGGGGTCGTCAACATCGCCGTGCTCGAGTTCGACCAAGGCTTCGACGGCAACTATAGCGGAGAAATCTCCGGCACGGGATCCGTCGTGAAATCAGGCACAGGCGTGCTCACGCTCAACCAACTCAACTCCAACTCCTACGGTGGCGGCACGCGGATTCAAGACGGCGTGCTCGCCGTGAGTTTCGACGGCCAACTCGGTGCTGTCTCAGGCCCGATCACCTTCGCCGGCGGAGAGCTGCGGATCACCGGGCAACCAACCTCTCATCCTGCCCAGTAGCAGGCCGTGGATGACCGACACGCATGATGCGGTACTGGACGTTCAAGCCCCTCAGGTCTCGCTCGGGAGCACCGTGTCGGGTCCGCGTGGACTCGTCAAAAATGGACCGGGAGTCCTAATTCCCACAACGAACGCGTGGACCTATGCAGGCTCAACGAAAATCAATGCGGGGCAACTGGCCCTCGTCGTCGACGAACTCTTGCCCAGCGGCACCGATGTGACGATCGCCGCCGGGGCGACATTGCGCTTCGGCGGGGGCGTGACGCAAACTTTCGACAAGCTTAGCGGAGTCGGGTTGGTACTGTTCGACGTGGCACCGGACAATCGTTTGATTCTATCGCCCGGAGCTGCTGGTGGCCTATTCGCAGGAGCGATTTCGCAGGCGGGTCCTGGCACGGGGAGCTTGACCAAAACCGGTCCGGGAACCCAAGCGCTTGTCGGTAGTGTCGACGTGATGTCGATTGACGTGTTGCACGGCAGCTTGGCGTTTTCCGATGGTAACGCGTCGGTCAGCGGCTCCATCTTCGTGGATAGTGACGGCGTACTGAGCCTGTCGAGCGGATCGCTCGCGGCCGCTGGCCTCAATTTAGTGTCGGGCGGGGAGTTTGAAATGACCGGCGGGCGGCTGAGCGTCGACACGGTCGTCGGCGACTTGGCGGTCGAAGGCGGAACGCTCGCCGCTGGTATGATCACAGGCAGAGCTTTCGTGAATGGTGCCGTTGACCTGCAAACGCCTGCGACCCTCGAAATTGAACTGGGCGGCACGACCCCCGAGACCGAGTTTGACCTGCTCGAAGTTAGCGGTACGGCAACCTTGGCCGGCAACTTGAACGTCCTGCTCGTCGATCTGGGATCCGGCCTGTTCACCCCCGCGCTCGGCGACACGTTTGAGATCATCACCGCAAGCGACGGCGTTCTTGGCGAGTTCAGCGACATCACCCCAGGCTTCGAGGCGATCTACAGTGCAACAAGCGTGATTTTGGTCGCCACATCTGCGCTGTCAGGTGATTACAACAACGATGGAAAGGTCGATGCCGCCGACTACACAGTGTGGCGCGACACTCTCGGCGCGCCAGTGGGAACGCTGCTCAACGACACAGTGGGAATAGTTGGCGGTGTGGTTGGTGCGGAGCAGTACAACGCGTGGCGAGCCAATTTTGGGGCCACGATGCCGGCCGCTGCGTTGGCTGGCGGCTCGGTCCCCGAGCCACGGTCGCTTGCCTTGCTCGCGCTCGCGGCCTGCTTGGGCCTGAGAATTCGACCGCATCGAATTTGCTGAGGGTGCTTCAACCGATCGCTGGAAGTAATTTTCCCTTGGCGCTGAGTTGTAAATTCTCGAACACGACCGCTGCAAGTTAGCCGGCTGGCCAATTGCCCGCCGGTGGTCCAACCTCAGCGAATGCCCGCAAGATCAGCTTAATCGCGAGTACGCTGAGCGATTTTGTTTCGGGAACGGCACCGACTATCGCTTCGAGCGCGCCGCTGATAGCAGATTTTTTGAACGCGGTTCGGGAAATGGCAAAGTCGTCGCAGTCGTTCATCCCGTCGAGATTACGGTTGCCGAGTTGAAAGCGTTCGCACAAATAACAGACCTGTCAGATTTGTGCGAAGGTTGTCGCGAAGACCGAGACAATCCGGCGCATCGACCGGCCCTTAGAGGTCAAAGTCTCCGTGCAGCGAGGTCATTATGGCGAGCTTTCTTGCCTCTTCATCAGAAGTGTCAACCAGTCCATCGAGATTGACATCACCCATGGCAAGTGAATCGATATTTCCGACTCCCAGCTCGTTGTCAAAACCCAAGTTGACATTGATGAGGGTAAGGTCATTGTCGTCGAGCACGCCGTCTCTTGTCGGATCCATCCACAGGACTTCACCGGCCGCGAAGACTCCCATGAATATCTTGCCCGCAGGACCGTGTAGTTTGAATTCCACATCCCAATCCTTCGGCCAAGCGGGAAACAAGTGAACATCGTCGCCGTCGACCTGCATAATCATTTTTTGCAGAGCGATGTTGGCGACGCTGGGATGATCTTGATCGGGCAGCCAATCGAAATTCGGTCCATAGAAGCCCGGGAAGTCGCTTCCCGGATCGTTCGCGGCGAAACGGTTAGAAACGAATGACTGCGCTTCATTTGCTAGGCCGAGCATTGCCGCGTGGATCGCGTCTTGCGACCACCCGCTATTGCCGACAGCATATCGATTGTTGTAGGTGTCGATACCCATTTGCAGGTTGTCCTTACCGACACCCGACATAAGGAAAGGAAACACCCCGTAGAGTTCGCCGTTCTCAGCGTTATGTTTATTCGCAAAGTTTGAGGCCGGCGCGAAGATTTCAGTTCCATCGACCATCCGAGTGGGCATTTCGGGCAACTCGCCGAGCAACCGCGTCCATTGATCGCGCTGCGCCGATGTCGTTTTGCTTGCCGGCAAGGCAAGCAGTTTGCCCAGCACAAAATGAAGGCCGGCGACTTCGGGCAGAGGATTCGTGGCGGTCCACCACGTTTCCAGCACTTGTGCATGCCCGCTAATGTCGAGATGGCCACTCGCGTCGCGGTCGTAGTGCTGGTCGTAAAACGTGATCACCGATTCGGCCACCGGCAACAGTGTGTCTTGTAGGAACTGATCGTCGCGGGTGACGTTGTAGGCTTCGAGCATCATCGCGGTCAGCTCGATGCCCCCTTGCCATTCGTAGCGAATGTACTGATTGACGGTTGTTCCGGCGGGCAAGCTGCCTCGCTCGCTTGGCCAGCCGTAGGTTGCGCTGGTGGTGGTTCCCCAGGGGTACATGACTTCGGGCAACACAGCACCATCGTGTCCCCAATAGGTCAGTACGCTTTCTTCGGCGAGTGGCAAAGCGTTGCGATACATGTCGAAAAGCGGCATCATCTGGTCGATGTCTCCGGCCGCCGCCATCGACCAATAGGGGAGCCGGGTGTTTTGCCACCAATAGGGACCACCCCAGCGACGATAATCGGCATCGAGACCCGTTGTGCCGGCGACGCTGCGATTGTAGGTGTCGACGGTGAAAATCGAGCCGTTGAACTTGATCGGCGATCCGCCGCGTCCCGAAAATGCGTTCATCGCCCGCTGCAAAGCATAGCCTTGAGAGACAGTCTCCGCAGCACTGCTCCCGGAAACTCGAATGTAACTTCGGTTATTGAATTCGTTCCAGAATTCGACGTGCGCCGACTTGCGCGCGGTCGCGTCGCCGGTGTCGAGTTGTGCGATTTGTTCATCGAGTTGCTGTCGCCATTGATTCGCCGTGTCGGTTTGGTCGGTCAGCGGATGAATCGAAATCGAATGAGAAGTCGCAGGTGCCGTGGAGCGGAGTGTCGTCGCGTTGATGTTGCTCAGGTTGCCGCCTTCGATCGCGGCACCGAAGGTTCTGTACAGTAGCGAATCGGAACTGACTGTGTTGTTCGGGTCGAGGCCGGTGTTCTGCAGGGTGTCAGACCAAATCGACGATTCGTTGCGGTGATACCACTCGATGCGGTTTGTTTGACCACTCACGATGGTGTCGGCCGTGACGATCACCGGATTCGGATTGGCACCATGCAGCCCGTAAGCGCTGTTAATTTCGGCGGTCGTGAGTTGGCGCGTTGTTGTTCGCCGCGGCTCGAAAGCGACGTCGATCGTTCGGTTTGACTGACTCTCGGCGTCGATCTGAATCACCGGGTTATTGGCGTCGACCCAAAGATTGAGAGTGGTCGCATCGGCACCTTGGCCAGCACTGATTTCGATCGTGCCGTTTTGCAAGTTCAATCGCTGTTGAAAACTTGCTCCGGGGCTGAGCAGGCCTCGTACGCGGACTAGACCAAGTTTGAGGAGTCGATTGTTTTCGCTCCATGCGTCCGTCTTGCCCACGTACATCAGCAAGTCGCCACTTGGCTCGACCCATGCATTGATGCCAATATCGCCGTTACCCAGGGGCATCGAACCGGCGGAGTTTTGGCTTGGCGATGTCCAAACGACGTTTGCATCCGATACTTCGCCGGCGAGTGGGCTGGCTCCACTGCCGATGAGGGCGACAAGTGTCGCACATGCGATACTGCGCCTGAGGAAAATCGCAGTGGCATTCCTCACGTCAACAGGCGGTGCGTCGATACTTATGCGTCGGTGGTGATACATGGCGTCGATTGCGAGTTGGTTGATTATTTGCTCGCTGTGGTAACGCCGAACTGGCGAAATACGGCGGCGGCGATACCGCAGGCGATCATCATGCAAGTTGATGGCTCAGCGACGGCGTTTACAGTGGCCTCGAAGCTACCAACTCCGTTGGCTTGATCGTAAGCCGACTCAAAGAGGTCGAAGTCGAGCCAATTCGTTGTACCATCGTGGTTCAGGTCCCCCTTAAGGTACTGGTCGTACGGGGAAAGCGCCGCTGTGTCGGCGCGAAAATTGTCCCGAAACGAACTCCAGTCGGCAGCATCAACGATGCCATCTTGATTGACATCGCCGGCAACGCCGTTGAGCAGTCCGAAGACCGAATCGACTCCAGAAATTATGCCCACAATGTCGAGGTCGTAATCAGCCGACGTGATCGCTGTGCCGCGAGCCCAGATGAGCGCCGTGTGCTCGTCGTCCCACTTGGGGACGATGGGGCGGATGTTGTCGACGTCGGAGTTTTGCGTCACTGCCGTCCAAGTCCAAGTGGCACCGTTGTCGGCCGTGGTTCCCTTAAAGATTTCAAAGTGACGCCGATCGTCGGCGGTGCTGATCAGCGGCGTGCCACTTAATGGATCGGCGTTGGTCGAGATATAAACTGTGTTGACGTCGTCGGGATCGATGGCGGCGAGGCCCGTGTAGTCGTCTTCGCCGACATTGGCGGCAAACAATCGCGTACCGGCAAACGCCATTTGATTAACTTGCCATTGGCTGCCATCCCATTTGCCGTAGTAATAGCGGTGATCCAGCCCTTCGTTGGGATCGCCGATGCTACCATTATTGTGGTGACCATTGGTCTCGAGCTGGACACTAAACAGGGCAACCGGGTTGTCGGATGGATCGAGCGCCATATCGACCGTCCACGAGCGATTGTTCGCATCGCCTTGGAAGATGAGTGTCGCCTGTGAAGCGGTACTCAAACCTTGACCGATGGAACTCAACACGGTTCCGTCAGATGCATGGAGATTGCCATCCTTGTAGTAAGCGTGGTAGGTCGAATTGTTGGGGGTGAAACGGGGGTGGCCGTCGTTGACGATAAAGTGAATTTCGTCTTCCTCGTTTGAGGCGAAGCGGATGTAGGGCCGATTGCCGCCGACAAATGTTGCGCCAGCCGTCCACGTCTCTCCCTGGTCGTCTGACCAGGTGGTCTGCGGTGTGACGTTCGATCGTGTAAAATTGTAGATGCGGTCTTCGCTACTTAGGTAGTAGGGATTCGAGTAAGTCAGCGGCGCTCCCACGTTGAAAAGCTTCATCGGTCCCCATGAGTTAGGGTCGTTGACATCGGTCGTGGTACGCGTACGCACCAACGTGTCGCCGTAGTGTCCTGTCCAGACCGCCAACAATCGACCGTCGGGCAGAGGGGTAAACGCTGGTGCGTGATGGTCGTCGTACGGTTGTGTCAAGTTCCCTTTGAATTGATCTTGCAACTCGTTGAGATGGAGTTCGCCCGTGGCGAGGTTTAAGGTAACGGCATCAATGTCGCTTTGACGCTGCGAATCACTAACGCCAGCAGCCGTGGAGCCAACGACGAGGTAGCCATTGTGGATGATGGCGCGCTCATCCATGAACCACGACCAGAATCCGTCGTGGTTGAGCGTGACCATCCCAGCGGGTGCCGTCGCGCGAACAAACGATGCTTGCGACATCAGCGCTGCCACAAGAATGAAACAGTAACCTGAGAAACGCATGGCTATCCTACCTATGGGTCGCACGTGGGGTATCGATCAAAGTTCCGTATTCAGCGGCGAGTCGCTCGATTTGGGCGCGCTATTGTCGAGCGAAAGTTTTCGCAACAGCGATACGCGACCAAGCACTCCAACCGCGATGCGCTGCGCTAGCAGAGGCGAGGGTTGTTCGCGTTAGTTTGCCTTGGGAATGTCGAAGTTCGCGACGATTGGTTCTCGCGAGCCAGCCGGCACAATCAACTCGGCCGTGAATGATTTCGGCACGTAGCTCTGGCCTGGATTTCCGGTTGCCTCATTGGGCATGGTTTTCCAGCATTCGATACGCACTTCGTATGTGCCCGGAACGATGCCCGCTTCCTTCGAGAAAGCTCTCGCTTCGTATTTGCCATCGGTCTCGAACTGAGCCCAAGCGGGGCGAACGCCCATCCCTTCAGCCATTTCCCGGGGCAAGAAGGTGATGCTTCCTGGTATGGGTGGCGGAGCACCGGCGAACGTGATGGTGCCGGTGACGGGCACCATTGGTGGGAGGCTGTTGTCGTTGCAGCCGCTCATCAGTAGCAACAAACAAAGAACCGCGCAGACACCCAGAGTGGAAGCGGTGCTGAAGCGAGCTCGGACCCTTGAAGCTAATGTTGTCAAGTTTGCTTACCAACCTGAGGCTAAAGGGAGCGCAGTTACGAAACCTGGGCGACTCACGTCGCACGTGCCATGGTCACAATCAATTGCGCCCCGTTGTGGAAGCACTCTCTTTCGACCCTTCGATTTCGCCACCCGCCTTTGTGCCCATCTGGTTGAATAACTCGAAGTCGAGCGTCTCTTCAAGAATATGGACGCTACCGTCGGCCATGGCGAATTGCACGCCACCCGGGTGCAGGCTTTTATAACCAGTCGCTCGGTCAGATGGGTTGACAGCATGATTTTGGGCGTCGGAGAAACTGTCTTGTGGCCATTCTTCCTGCCCCAACATGAGATTAAGGGGCACGTTGGTGACGCCAATCGCCATATTCACAGCGAACGCCGAGTTGTGCATGTTTTGGTGTGGCAGCGTCTCGCCCAACAGAATCGTATTGCTCAGACCATCGGTGACTTCGCGAAACTTGACCGTTTCGGGCGAGCGATAGAACATGCCGGGGCCGTCCCCTCCGGCTCCGTATGAGGCACCTTGACAACAATACTTCGCGCCGGTGGGACAGAAGCGACAACCACTGCCCGGGTTCGTTGGACCGGCGCAAGCTGTATACCACAACGCCATCGAACGGTTGGGAGTGCCATTATTGCAGCATGTACAGCGCCCCCCCAGCACACCCAAGCTCGCGTATTCGTCGCTGGGGCAAGCCAACCCATCGATGATGGTTGTTACCGGAATTGCGTTGGCAGGAGCGTCGAGCCGCTTGGTGAAATCAAACGAATCAAACAGATTTTGCTCTTCAATGTGGGGCAAGACGAGCGACAGCCATGAGCCAGGTTCAAGCACAGGCTGAGCGCCCCGCCAAGGGTTGCCGTAGGGCAGCTCTTTGTGGACATCGCTGTAGCTGTGTAGCGCGAGGGCAAGTTGCTTGAGTTGATTGGCGCACTGGATTCGCCGCGCCGACTCGCGAGCCGCCTGAACCGCCGGCAATAGCAACGCGACGAGAATTCCAATGATCGCAATGACAACGAGTAACTCGACGAGAGTGAACCCAAGAGCACCCGCGCCGCGCTGGGCACGATGTTGACGGAACGTAGTATCCATTGCTAACTGATCTCGCTTTGTTTTGGGTTAGATAAAGGAAAATTTGCGTCGTCTGATCTACCATACCAATCTCGAAACGCAAATGTCAAACTTTCCGTCTGTGCCCACTTCGACTACCATACCCGCTTGAACACGACCGCGACGAGTCCCAACATGAGCAAGGCGATTGTCGATGGCTCGGGAACGGCCGGGGCTCCCAGCAAACTGAAGTTTAATCCACCACTGCCATTGCCGCGGAGGGCGCGGTCGAGAATAAACGCGTCGGCCAGCGAAGTGCGCCCGTCGAGGTTGAGGTCGCCGTTAGCCCAACTGTTCCAGTCACCAACCAACAGTGTGCCACTTGTAGTCGTAAACGAATTGGTCGACAGCCAGCCCGCGATGAACGCCGTGGCGTCGCTATTGTTGACGAAGCCGTCTTGGTTCACGTCACCCGGCCGAAGAATCCCACCATTGGGTATGTTGAGAATCTCTTCACGGATCCACTCGTTGTCAGTAAACAGGTTGAACGTGCCCCAGTTTTCGCCATCGGTAAAGTCTCCCGGAGTGCCCGTTTCGTTGTTGCCGAATACATACATTTCGAGATCATCGATAACTCCTGTGAAGTAATTTCCATAAGCGGCGGTCATGCCGTTGTTGGCGACCTCTCTCGCGCCAACTACGAGTTGACCGGTGTAGTTGGCCACACCCGTTGTCAGAATACTTGAAATATTGGCCGATACTGCGACACCATCGACGTAGAGTATGCTCGCGAACGTGTTGCCGGAAATCGGTTGATGATGATGCATCACGTGATACCACGTGTCGCCCATACCGACATCGACGGTCGCAGGTAGCGCATTTGCCCCGTCGGCAATGGTCGAGTTTGTTTGCGTCCACCGCCCCGTTGCACTGATGGCTGGGCCACCGCTGCGAATGTTGTCGGCAACGATGCTCTGGTAAGTCGTGGGACTGCCGGTCGACCCGAGTGCGGCTGCGTCGGGGTAGACCCACAGTTGCAAGCCGTGGCCGAGAATACCCGAGTAGTCAATCGGATAGTTGCTGCCCAAGCGGGCGTTCAATGTATCAGGACGACTCAGGGGAAAATTACTGAATAGCAGTTGATTGCTTGCTCCGTTGAAGCGAGCGCCATATTCCAAACCCGTGACATACGGGCGGGCGAGACCGCCGGTGAGGGGCCCGACATCTTGGTAGGTGGGATTATTGACAGGGGTGAGGTCGATGAAGGAAGCATCGTTTTGTGGCGGGTCGCCCATGCTATCGAGCGTTCGACCTCCTAAACTAATGCTGCCGATAAAGGCACCTTGCGAGGCCGTCTCGAATGGGTCTTCGCCGAACAAGTATTCGCGGTCATTGGTGACCACCGCAAGGGCGGAGCTGCCCACTGCCGCCCACGCGATGGCCAGGAGAACGGATGCGATCAACAAGCGACGAACATTGCTCGCCCGCGACCACAGTGAAATGTGTTGGCGTTGCTGGCGGCGTGCGCCGCACACCAGCAACAGACCGGCCGTCGTCGCGAATACCAGCAGCATCGACGATGGCTCGGGGACCGAGGCCACTTGCAGGCTACCACTCTCCGCTCCCGACGAGTTGCCGAATCGCGATCGCCAGAAGGTATAATCCTCGGCATCGACGAGATTGGGGGTTGCCGCCGCAGGGCTTTGGTTCGTGAGTGGGATGCTCGAACCAAGGTTGTCGCGCCACACTGTGTAGTCGGCCGCGTCGACAAAGCCATCGCTGTTGTAGTCGCCAGGAGCGCCAGTCACTTCGGTGATGATGGCGGGAATAAACTCTCCCTCAGGGTTCCGAACGCGGAGCGCCAAATCTTGGACACCCAGGTTGTAGACGTTGCCCAGGCTGAACGCGGCATTATTGGCAAAAGTGTAGTCGCCAAGGAGTATCGCTTCGTCGAGGAAATTCGCGCTCCCAGTTCCCAGCTCTTCGAAGCCGGTGCCATCGCCAACTGTTCCGCCTCCCACGTTGCTGTCCTGCAGACTCGTCCAATTGGCCGGCGTGAGCGAACCAGCGACACTCGATAGTTCGTAGCCAGTGATGTCGATGTCGGATCCACTGTTATTGGCGAGAGTGAGGTTTCCGGTGACCGTGTTCACCTCGAGCGTGAGCTGTGGGAGCCGCCGATAGGCGACGCCGATGTGGTGGTTACGACCAGCAAGGGCCACACCCAATGCATTCCGAGCGCCGGCGGCCTCGACGTAGAAACTGGTTGTATCCGGTTCGGTGAGGCCAAGATTGGCAATCGAAGTCGTCCAGGCCGAACCCATCACCGCCGGCAGATTATCGAACCGGTTCTCCCAGTTGAAATTGGTTCCTTCGGTGAGGACGTCACCGTTCAAGACCGAACGGATGCGACCGTCGTCCGTATTGGTATCAGATCGCGTCGTATAGAGCTGAAAGACTTGGTAGATTCCGGGGGTCAAACCGGTAACTGTTGTCCGCAGAGCAGGCGCGCCGGTGTTGTCATTTCCATTTACTTCAATGGTCCTATCTGTCTCACCCAGGAGGCTGGCGTAGCCGGTGTTGAACGGCGAGTAGGTGCGGTCGGTCCACAGCATGTCCACACCGGTTCCTCCGATGTTGGACCAAGGCATTCCGCTATCAATCACCCGTACAGTATTCCCGGGAGTGCCACTCGTAAAAGGATCAGTTTCCACGATCGTCACGGCGGTCGAACCGATGGTCGCGTCGAAAGTCGCGGCCGAGGCAATGTTCGTCACCGAGAATGCAGCCGCGAAGGCAACAAATGCCAAAGCGCTGCTGCGAAAGTTGACTTGCTTCATGGCATTCACTTGGGTTTCGATAGGAGGGCACTCGGGGAGGCTCGCGCTGCGAGCGGTTCGACTTTTGTGGGTCCGGCAACAGACAAGTGCCGCTGGAACGATCAAAGCGAGCAGCAGAAGGCTACTCGGTTCGGGTACTACCCCTGAAGCCGCAAGGGCCAGCGAGCCGCTGCCATTCACCGCGTCGTAGGCCGCTTGGAACAGGGCAAAGTCATCCCAGTCGTTGTCGCCATCGCCGTCCATGTCGCCCAGCGCGTAGCTCTCGAACGGCGAGCCCGCCGGCAAGTTGCCGCGGAAGTTGTTGCGATAGATGACCCAGTCGGCGAGGGTGACGCCATTCTGGAAATCGAGGTCGCCGACCATCAGGGGCAGACCGCCATTGCCAACGAAGTCGACCGGCACTGACAATGTTGCTCCACTGGCCAACAGAAGTTCGAGCATGACATCTTCGGTGGTGGGATTTCTGAGCCACGCGTTACCAAGGTTCAATGGGCTACCATTCACGAGGCTAAAGCCATCGCCGGGGCCGGTGCCGCCGAGAAGCGTTTCGCTAAGATCGGTGCGATCTCCAGCTCCGGTTAGCACGGTCCACTCGTCATCAGGATCAATTGACATGGTGCCGCTATTGGAGTCGCCCGTTGTGGCGATGGAGTTCCAAGCCGACTGATTGAGTGCACCGGCAGCCGAAGTGAACGAATAACCGACGATCGAACCGGCGAGTGTACCCGAATTGCTGAGCGTAATCGCACCGGTGTTGCGATCGATCGTTGCTTCAGGCGAAAATCTGCCCGGACCGACCTTCGTCGCTAAGTAGCTTTCGACTTGCCCCTGGGCCGTGGCATCAAGCAAGTGATCATAGATTAGCACCTCCGACACCATGCCGTTGAAGTCGTGTGAATTGTCACCATTCCAGAAAGTGAAGAGTGTCACGGGACCGTTAAATGTGCCCTCAAACGTCGTCGCTGGATCGTAATTTGCATTGGGGATCGACGATGTGAGCGTGCCGCCTAGTTCACCAAAGGTCGTAGTCTGTGTCGTCGCGTTGAACTCGAAGAACAGCGTCTCCCAGGTGTCGTTGGCCTTGATTGAGTTGTCATCAACCCAGGTATTGTCGCCGCTGAAATCACGGGCACCTGTCACGCTGTCGCCCGCACGTACCGTTAGCAGTTCGTTATTGACGGTACCGTAGTCGGTATACAGCGAACTGACCGACGCGCCATTGAGCGATGAGTCTCTGAAGACTCGGAAATACATGGTCATGCTAGACGAATCCATGAATTCCTGCCCGAATTGATAACGAGTGTTGTTGATCGCGACGACGTCTTCACCAGCGGGTCCGCCACCGGCGAAGTAGCTGCCAGGATTTGGCGAGCTCGTTCCGGTCACGAAAATGGCGTCGTTGACTCCGGTGGTTCCTTTGTTCGTCCACGTTGGGATAAGATCACCATCGCTGAGCGTTGCATTGGCACTGCCATCGATATCGGCCGCGTCGAGCCAGACGTCGAGACCGGTCGTGTAGGTCAACTGACCGAAGACGGCAGACGATCCGATAATGAAACTAGCAAACGCGACGGTCGAACAGAAAGCGACTCTGGCTAATTGCTTGTACTGGCATGTCATTGGTGGGTTAACCTCGATTGTGGAAAAGGAGAGCCGAACTTGCCTCATTTCGTGATCAAATTCGGATGTAGAAGTGCCATCTATTGGCGGTTTAAAAAACTGTGTAGTTCAAATCGAATCTCCGCCTGCTACCGTTGGACGCGCTAGTTCGCAATGGCGACGGATTTCTTCGACGCTCAGCGCTCGTTCATAGAGCGACAGCTCGTCGATCTGACCGACGTAGGGCCGGTAAGCCGTTCCTTGAGGTCCACGATCGATCGTGGGATACAGTTGCCCGACCAGCACCCGGGTTCCCTCTGGCAATGGGGCCGAGCTATGGCCTGACGCGACGACCTTGCCATCGACAAAAAGTTCGAGTTGCTTTGCTTCGCAACGGGCCACAAAGTGCTGCCACTTGCGCACCGAGTAGGACGATATGCTCTGACACGATGTGCGGGTTGTGGGATCGAGTGACATTGGATCTTGATGCAAGAATCGAATTCCGTTGGGAGCGACGTAGTCAGAGTCACGAATCGTCGGTCCACCAATTTCAACAAGCATGCTCACCGGGCTTTGCGCCGCCAGTGTGAGTTCGCCTACCAGACTAACCATAGTCCCCAGGTGAAAATGGCTCGGCTTCGCCCAAAACTCGATGGAGTAGTTGTCGAGCGGTTCGCTCGGCCAGACATCGCGGCTGACAACCAATCCCGAAATCTCGGACAATCCGAATTCAATCGCGCGATTGTTCTCAGAGTGATGCCAGGTGACCGTGCCGCCGACGAATCCATCGAGCCCGACACGGTCTCCCTCGTTCTTGACGACAGTGTCCCCCTCTTCAAACCGCCAGTAGACGGCTGGTTTGGCACGCAAAATGGCTGAGTGATAGGCACCGCTGAAGTCGAGTTCGTCGGCAGCCATGGATCGTGATGAGACGAAACTCACGGGAGACGCCTCGAATCGTGTGACCGATGGCTCGCCTGATTGGCCGCTGAGGATAGCGACGGCTTCGCCCGCGTGGAGTTGAGCAATAGGGCCGCGATGATCAGCCCAACTTGGAAGGACTGTCGCTTTGCCAGCAAAGATGTGTACTTCGCTGCGCTCGCTCGCGGCGACGATGCCGAAAGAGGCGTTGTTTGTTAGCGCGACGCGACCTTCGGATGTCACGATGACAAACTCGTCCTCGAAGTCGCGAACATCGGCTGTGAGCGTGCCGAAACTGAATTCGAGGAGTCCGTCGTCGCGAACCAAGAGCTGTGCGGGACCGTCGATACGAAGCTTTGCGTTGCTGCTACCCCCCTCCCTGCCAATTTCGAGCACAGCAATGCCTTCTTGCAGGTTGAGTACCTGCCCACGATCAAGTGATTGCCCAACGCTCGGTTCGAGGCCTTCGGAAGGTTCCCAAACACAACCGGTCATCGCCACCAATTGCGGCGCCGTCATCGCTGGTGGGGGGTCGTCGCGACTCTCAGCGGGCGAAATGCCACCAGTCGTGGCAACCTGACCGACGCGATCACCATCTCGCTGCATCGCGAACCAACCCAATCCGGCGGCCGCAAGATGGGTCAGTAATAGAGACGCCGCAATGGCGGGTGCGAAACGCCAGAGGGAGCGCGGCTTGCTCCCCTTATCAGCCTTGAATGGCCGATACCTGCTCGCAAGGTCGTTTTGAGTTGCTGTACTATTTTTTTTCTGTGCATCCACAGTGGTTGCTGACGGTGCATCCGCAGTGGGCCGCAGCCGCGGAAGTTGAAGCATAGGAGTTCGACGCTGTACGCTGCGGCCGGCATCGGCGAGCGCCGCCTGCTGGTCGAGCAATTCCGCCACAACACGGCTGGCGTCCGGGTACTTCGCGAGCAAATCGGCAAGCCGATGTCGCTCGTCGTCGGTTGATTCACCGGCGTCGACGACCAGGACGAGAGTTTCAATCTCGTCGACAATTTCTTGTGGAATACTCATGTAGCCGCCTCGCTGCCGAGAGTCCGTTCAACACAACGCAACAGAATTCGGTTAATCCGCTTCAAGTCTCGATAGATCGCGTGGACCGAGCGCCCTGACTGGCTCGCCATGTCTTTGGGAGGGATCGCATCAAAATAGCGGGACTGGACGATCTCCAAGTCGCCGTCGGGCAACTTCTTTACGCACTCAGCCAACGACTCCCGACGCTCGTTGATTTGCTCGGCAATTGGCATGGCTACATCGGCCAACGCCGCAAGTACTTCGTCGCTGAAATACTTGATTTGCCGACGCGTATCGCGATACCTAAGCACTTCGTAATACGCAATCTGACAGACCCACGCACCGAAATTGGTGTCAGGCTCGTATTGGTGGAACTTTGTCCAAGCCGCAACGCAGGTACTCTGGAACACGTCTTCTGCGTCGTTCACGTCGTTCAAGACGAGCGTGCGAACATAGCTGTAGAGTCGCTTCGAGCTCGCTTCGAGCAGATCGACAAATTGCCCATGCTCTTGATCGCTGTTTTTCATCACAAGTTCAGCTCAATTTACGAGGGCACTACGATCTTTCTGATCACTAACCAGCCGGCGAAGCCGATTTTTGCGGCACAGTTTGAAAAAAACAAGAAAATATCTTTGTGGGTCGTTCCCTGCCATGTCTTTGGCGGCTGACCTGAAACGGCGATCGAGTTTCCCGATTGCTGGTTGAGGCGGCTCGAGCCGACGTATGCTCCAAGGCTAGGTGTCCCGCGATCGGTTGAATTACCTGTCTGCGCAAGAAACTCCGCCGAACTGAAAAAGCCTCTTCCCGGAAGGAAGTCGGCTGCAACTTCGCTGCCGGGCAAATTGATTAGGTCCAACCGCTGCCCGGCTCCGCCAGGCGCTCTGATTTTCGACCGCTGTTTACAAAAGGCCCCCGACGGAAAAGCTTCTCGATGGGGAGCAAGAGGCGAAGATCATTGTCCTTGCGATGGGTCTAAAACCCTCGCCTTCAGGCGAAACCTTTAGGTTCTTATATTGGGGGGATGGAAAACTACCGTACCAGTTCTCACAGTCGCTTTGACCTGAAGTACCATTTTGTATGGATCACGAAGTACCGGAAAAAGATTCTGACCGGAGCGGTTGGCCTGCGAGTCCGCGAGCTAGTGCGAGAGGTTTGCCGGACGTACGAGAGAGATATTGTCAATTCCTGTGGATGAGATTTTCCAGAATTCAGGCGGCGTCCTTGGTTTGCTTGACTCCGTCGATGAATTTCACACCGGCAATCACATCGGGCAAGAGGGAAGAACTACTCAGTACGCGCCACTTTCG
>JBGSWC010000121.1:0-9597 GCA_041752635.1 Pirellulales bacterium
TCACCCATCCAAATGACAACGGTGTTTTCGAGCAGACCGCGTTGTTCCAAGTCTTCGACCAACGCGCTCATCGCTTTGTCGAGTTCGGGCAATTTGGTATCGAGCGAAGTAAAACAGTTTTGGTGGAGATCCCAACCACCCATGTCGACTTCGATAAATGGCACACCCGCTTCGACCAACCGGCGGGCCATCAAACAGCCGCGACCGAAGCCGCTGTCGCCATAGCGTTCTTTCGCGGCCTCTGGCTCGCTCTGTACCTTAAAAGCATTCATTTGGTCGCTGGTGAGCAGCATTCGCGTTTTGCCGAGTACCTTAGCATGATCGGTCGCTGCCATTCCGCGGCGCTGGTCGATGAACTGTTTTTCCATCGTTTCGAGCAGCGCAAATCGCTGTGCGAGCCGCTGTTCTTCGATCTTCATATCGAGGTCGCGAATGCGCCCGTTACTATCGACTCGGAACGGAGCGTAAGCCATGCCAAGAAAACCAGGGCCTTCGCTTCCGCCACCAACCGATACGAACGGGGGAATCTCGAGATCGGGAACTTGGTCTTCAAGTTCATGGGCCACGACGGCACCGTAACTTGGATGCACGATATTGGGATTCGGTACATAGCCGGTGTGCATGTAATAACGGCCACGCTGGTGATCGGCTTCGCGTGTACTCATCGAACGCACGACCGACAAATTGTGCATCTGCTTGGCCGTCATTGGCATGAGCGAGCTAATCTGGGCGTTTCCAGTCGTGGCGATCGGAGTCGAGGGACCACCGGTCGGCGCGCCCGCTTTGAGATCCCAAATGTCGATTGTTGGCGGGCCACCACTCATCCACAACATAATGGCCGACTTATTAGCGCGGCTCATTGTTTGCGCGTTCGCCTTGAGCGTCGAGGTGAGTGCGAACGCTGGGCCTGCCAACGCTCCTGCTCCTGCCATATGGCTCATGAAGTGGCGACGGTTCATTCCATGAGCAAGTTTGTTGGGCGTCGAGAAAAGGTTCATGGCTTGGCTCTCGTTGGTGAGAAGTAATTAACGCTGAATTGGAATTGTGTCGTTCCCAGTTGCGGACGCGACGCGGGTTAGTGGTTGAGTATGAATTCGTTGCTGTTGAGAATCGCCCACCATACGTCGCGGAGTGCCTCGGGCACCTTTCCGTCACGAGCCGCAAGCAACTGGTTGGCAATCGCCAATTCATTGCGAGTCGGGTTTCGTGAAAGAGCCGATTCGTAGAGGTAGTCGATTTTCTTCGCATTCGTGAGATCTTTATTCATTGCAATCCGATGCAAAAAACTGCCCGGTTCGCAGGCCGTGGCTTGTTTCACAAGTCCGCCGTTCATCATCATCAAAGCTTGAGGAATCGAACCGTTGAAGGTTGTCGATTCGCTGTTGTCGTCGGTCCCAAAGGCCGTGTTGAATTGAGCAAGCCAAGTGCGTTTGGTCTCTTCGCGCTCTTTGTATCCCAGCGATTCGGCGGCTCCGGTTGCCGTGAGTAGCGACTCAAAGAGTTGCTCGGCTTCCATCTGTCGCAGGTAAAAGTGGCTGAACAGCGGTCGGGTGCCTAAATTCGGATCGTCCGATTGATTGTCGCGGGTCATACGGCTCGATAGCGAATAGGCCTCCGACAGCACAATCCACCGCATCAGTTCTTTCAGATTGAAGCTCGATTCACGAAAAGCAACAGCGAGCTGATCGAGCAGTTCCGGATGCGAAGGCGGGTTGTGAGGCCCCATGTCATGCACCGGCTTGGTGAAGCCGTAGCCGAGGAACATCGACCACATGCGATTAACGGTCGCTTGCGAAAATTCTCGCGATTGAATGATCAGGTCGGCCAGTTCGTTTCGTCGGTGGATATCTTCGAGATAGCCGCTATCGCCGAAGTCTTCACCCTTATCGGCGTATTTGTCGACGAGCGCGGTGCCGTCGACAAACACGGGGTAAGCCACTTTCAGCTTGCCGTTGCGGAGTTCGTAATAGAGTTCGGCCTTCGTGGGATCGCCTCCTTCTCCGGCAAAGTCGTGATCGACAATCCGGGCGTAGTTGCGATTGTTGTTGCCGTCCATCATGCTGACGCGCTCGACGCGAGTCTGACGGAAGAAGGCGTTCATCTCCCAAAATTGGTTTTGCTTGTATTCGTTGAAGGGATGGTTATGGCACTGCGTACATTGCACTGCCATACCGAGGAATATTTCCGATGTTTTTGCCGTTGCCTGGACTCCATCCTCGGCCATTTTATCGGCCAAAAAATTGGCGGCACCGTTGAAGTCGCGCTCGCCCGGTTGGCAACTACCCGTTGCGGTAATAAGTTCGCGGGCGAGCTGGTCGTAAGGCTTGTTTTTTTGGAAAGCACGACGCAAGTACTGCTGCATGCCATCGCGGTTCGCGAGCGAGTCGCGATCGGCTCCGCCAGTACGACCGATCAGAAGATTTGTGTATTGCGTCGTCCAATGCAACGCAAACTCTTCGAGATACTCGTCGCCGAGCAGGCGATCGACAAGTTTTTGCCGTTTGTTCTCGTCGCGGTCTGTTTCATACTGGCGACACTCGGTCACCGAGGGAATCCGGCCGATGAGATCGAGATAGACGCGTCGGCACCATTCCCCGTCGGTGGCAGCAGGAGAGGCTGAAACTCCCTGATCTTGCCATCCTTGACGAACCGCCTTGTTGATGGCGGCCACCTCGCTCACACCAAAATCGAGCGGAGCAGCGGAGGCTCGCGTGCCCTGCGTTGCCGCGGAACTCGATTGAGTCACTGCGAAAACCAAGATTGTTGAGCAAATCACACAAATATTGCAGAGAATATTTTTGCTAGCTGCAAACAGCATTTGAGCCCCTCCGAGGCCAAGCACCTGAAAACGTGGGTATCGCAACACTCGTCACGACCGACACGAGTTGTTCCTCACTCTATGATAGCAACTGAAGCGGCTAACCCAAAAAATATCGCAGCGCCCGTCGCGAGTCTCAAGATGAAACTAATCGCAAACCGTAACAAGAAATCTTCAAAAGGTGGTATCGCAGATTGCGGGATGGTTTATTCCCCAGCCGCCGCGAAGTGTATCATTTCTGAACAGGTGTTCAATTTTGCGACAATTAAAACGCAACAGGCGGGCCGAAGAGGTCTGTTCCAAAGATCTCCGGCCCGCCTCAATTTCTCGGCTTGCGACTGTGCATTGACGGCTGATTGGGGGGAGGAAGACGGCCGACAGTGCGATTTGATCACAAGACTCCGAGAAAAGGTTGTTGCGTTTGCCTCTTCGCCATCCGACCCCAGTTCTTCTCTGTTCCGGCCCCACGCTGCTATAGTCGCGTTTGGCTCGAGTCGGCGTCGTTGACAGTGACCTCTTAGAGCACCTTCCGTGCCAAATGCTAGCTAAGTCGCAAATTTGCAAAACTCCCATAATTTCAAGCACCGTTTCCCATCCGAAAACATGGCCTCCAGCGATAGTATTTACCGCAAGGTTGCTCAGCTCAAATCGGTTGCCGACTTTCGAGCGAGGCTTGAAGAATTAGGAGTCGATTTTCCCATTGCCAGCCATCTCGCAACGGCAGCCACTGGTTCACCGCTTGCCGAAGCTTGTTTGGTCGGTGACTTTCGCGTCGGTAATCGTTGGTGCATTCATCCGATGGAAGGCTGGGATGGGCAATCCGATGGAATGCCGTCGGAGTTGACAAGCCGCCGGTGGCAGAACTTCGGGCGATCTGGGGCTAAGCTCATTTGGGGTGGCGAAGCCGCGGCCGTTGTGCCGCTGGGACGGGCGAACCCCAATCAACTGATGGCCATCGCCGAGTGCGAAACTGGGCTGCGAACGTTGCACGACACGCTTGTTGAAACACATCGCCAAGCATTCGCTACGAGCGACGATTTGCTCGTCGGTTTACAGCTTACTCATTCGGGTCGCTTCGCCAAACCAAACGAAAAGAAAAAGGCGGAGCCGCGGATTGCCTACCATCACCCATTGCTCGACGCGAAGTTCGGCATCGATCCGAGCGATACGTCGATTGTTCTAAGCGATGACGAAGTCGATCAATTGATCGACGCCTACGTCGCCGCAGCGCATGTCGCCCATCGCGCCGGTTTCCGCTTTGTCGATGTGAAAGCGTGCCACGGATATTTGTTGCACGAGTTTTTGAGTGCGCGGCCACGCGAGGGATGTTTTGGTGGCGACTTCGAGGGGCGAACGCGGCTCTTACGGACAATCATTGGGCGTATTCGCAACGAGTTGCCCAATCTCATGATCGGAGTACGACTAAGTGTCTTCGATTTTGTCCCCTATGCAACAAGTACATCGATCGGCCAGCCGATGGACTTCGCGAATATGCTTCCCTACACCATCGGCTTTGGCACCAGCGAAGTAAATCCGCTGGTGATGGACCTCGCGGAGCCAATCGAATTACTGCAGCGACTCACGGCTGACGGAGTGGCGATCGTCAACCTTAGTTGCGGCAGTCCCTATTACAATCCACACATCCAACGCCCGGCGATTTTTCCCCCCAGCGATGGCTATCAACCTCCTGAGGATCCGCTCGTCGGCGTCGCTCGTCAGATTGACGCCGTGAGGCAGTGTAAACTGGCGGTCCCCGACGTGCCGATGGTGGGCAGCGGTTACAGCTATCTACAAGACTATTTGCCCCATGTTGCTCAGGAATTGGTCAGCCGCGAATGGGTCGACTTTGTGGGGCTGGGGCGAATGGCGCTCAGCTATCCTGAACTTCCGGCCGACACGCTCGCGGGAAGAGAGCTGCAACGCAAGAAGATTTGCCGGACCTTCAGTGACTGTACCACCGCACCCCGCCATGGAATGGTCTCGGGCTGCTATCCGCTCGACGACTTCTACCGCAACCGACCCGAGCGGGCGGCGATCGCAGACATCAAGCTAGCGCTGCGCAAATGACGACGCGCGCAGTCGATTAGACGACTCTTTGGCCACGCCTTAGCTTGCACCGAGAACTCTAATTATTGCTGCTTTTTAGGCCTTTTCAACGGCAGCTGTCCGCATTTTGATCGCGAAATCAGCCCATCGTTCGCTTTTTGGCATGATGGCTGCTTCCTATGTCGACTAGACCACCGACCTGTGCTTTGCGGGCCCAGGCCGACGGTGGTTCCCTCCAAGTTTCCCATTGGTGTCCGACGCGGACCAAGGAGCAAAACATGCTGAAACGAATTTTGATGGGTGCGGCACTCGTGGCCGCAGTAGGAATTAGCTCGCTTGCTATTTCCAGCACGGCTGAGGCTGGCGGTTGTTACCGAGGCGGTGGCTTTGGCGGCTACGGCGGCGGCTACGGTGGTGGTGGCTACTATGGGGCCGGCTACGGTGGCCACGGCTACCAAACCGGCTACCGTGGCTACGGCGGTGGGTACGGTACGCGAGCCGTAATCGTCCCACATCGCGGTCACTATCACGCCGTGCCAGTCTATGGCGGTTATGGCAGTGGATACCGTGGCTATGGCTACGGCGGCAGCGGTTTTTCGCTCCGTATTGGTTTCTAGCCAACCGCTGCAGTCAGATGAAACTCGCTAGCCCCGCCGTCTGTCGGTCGGGGCTAGTTTTTGTTGGATCACACCAACCGATCAAGTTGCGATAATCCCAAGGGCTCGCGGCACGCAAACGGCTCGCCATATCGGGTGCCGATCGACTTTCCCCAATAGGCTGCCTCGTCGCGCAGTTGGTCGAGAAACGTTGGTGGCGTAGTCGGACGCCCGGCGATGAATTGACTTTGGTAGACACTAATCGCTGCAAGCTTCGTTTCCCACTCGTTGGAAATATCGAGTACAAACGCCGGCTGAACTGCCATTTTCAAATGAACGCAGTGGTAGTTGTAAATCCGCATGGGGTGCCAAGGCTCACCGGCTAAGTCGCACTTGGTTAGTTTCGACCAAAATCGAGCGTCATCGACCAATTTCGTTGCGGCCGTGTGATCGGGATGAGCATCGATCCAAAACGGCGCAAACAGCCACTTGGGCCGCACGCGACGAAACACTTCGGCCAACTTGGCCCGATTTTCCAGCGTGGGCTCCAAGCTTCGATTCGGTAGCCCTAAATTCTCTCGCCAAGGCAAAGCAAGGATCTCGGTTGCCGCTGCGGTCTCGGCCACTCGCGTTGCGAGGCTTCCATGCGGTGTTGGTTCACCACTGGTAAGATCGAGGACACCAACCTTCAACCCGCCTGCGAGCATCTTTACAATCGCCCCCCCCATACCAAGCTCGGCATCGTCGGGGTGGGGGGCAATAATCAGAGCGTCGAGCATGGCTGGTCCCTCCTAAGAAAACCTAGCAATTAGCGCGGCCCAGGGGTAATGTCGATCGGCCGGCTCATCAGCTCGCCGCGACATCGGCCTTCGCTTTGCTGCTACTCTTGGGGGGCCAGAGATTCAACCACGAACGGGTCTTGCTGACGGAATCGCCTTCAGCACCGCTGTGCGTCTTGCCCGTGAGCGAGTCGGCAAGGCTTCCGATGGCCTGAGTGATAGCGGCTTTGGGAGCCTGCTCTAAGAGGGGCACCCCGTTGTTGCGGACTTCGATCATCACCCGATAGTCGTTCGGAATCTGCCAATAGATTTCTTGTCCGAGTGTTTCTTGAGCCTTGCGGACACTAATATCGCCCGTTCCGTGACCGACGCGATTGACGACAATGCGGAGCTTGTTCACGAGAGCTTCGTTGCTCTTAAAGCCCATCATCAGCCTTACGACGTTGCGTAGGCAAGGAAGATCGAGTTGCGTCACCAGTAGCACATGCGACGACTGTTCGATGGCGTACATGTCGACCGGTGTAAAGCTCTTTGACGTGTCAATAATCAAATGTGTAAAAGTTGCCTTCAGCAAGCCTATGACGCGGCCGAGATCTTCGGTCGTCACATAGCGAGCATCTTCGAGTTGCACCGGGCGTGGCAACAGGTAAAGTCCCGAGGCATGTTTGGTGAGCGATCGCTTCAACAGCGTGAAGTCGAGTCGAGCGATATTTTGTGATACGTCGGTGAGCGTGTATTCGGGAATCGTATCGAGAAACACGTCGGCATCGCCCAGCGCGAGGTCGAGGTCGAGCAGCACTACCGAATTGGCCGGGTCAGCCGCAAGCACGCAGCCAAGGTTGACCGCGAGACTAGTTGAACCTACACCGCCGGTTGCGCCAGCAACTGCGATGACCTGACAGCCACTGGTACCGCGACCTGGTTTGTTGCCGAATTTTTGCCGCGCGACTCGCTGGATGGCGGTCGAGACATCTTCGGGCCTAAGTGGTTGAGTGAGGAATTCCTTGGCTCCGGCACGCATCACTCGCAAGATCAAACTTCCATCGGTCGACGAACTCGAGGCCAGCACGGCGACTTTGGGGTGATCGTGAGTGAGCTGGTCGATCAGCTTGACGGCCGCTTCGGGATTGCCGTCAATCGCGACGAGTGCAATATCGGGACCGGTTTGTCCGACGACATCGGGGAAGAACGCATACTGCGAACACTCGGCTTCGAGCCAAATGGTGTCGAGCCCCAGTAGCGTAGCTTTCAGCAACTCGCGCGACGAATCGGCTGGGTCGACCAAGGCTAGACGTAACACGTTGCTCATAGTAATTCTGTGCGTGGAAATGCGGCCGAGTCAGATCGGCAGGAACAAGAGTATCGAATCGCCCATCGACTTCTGTTTGTCGACTTTTGCTATTCGACGTCATAGCCAACTGGTCCAATAAGGCCGCTCGATGCTGGCGTTGGTGCGACCGATGGTGGTGCCGACTGCTGGGGGCTTCGCACATACTGAGGTGCCGACGATCGGACAGGCAGCGGAGCGACTCGTTGAGCGCTACGCGGTGTGAGTGTGGGGCCCTCGTTGTTTGCACCATCGGCTGGCGTTGGTTCGCTATAAGGACGGGGTGGCAATTGAAGCTCGCCGTGTACCGGTGTGGGCGAACCGTGCTGTTGCGACTGATCGTATCCGTGCTCGAACTGCATTACCCCTTCGCCAGGGGCGTAGACGGGGGCGTAAGCCGGTGGCATCGGACCGGCTGGGTAAACAGGTCCGATCGAATGCAGTTCTCCCGAGTAACCACACGAAGGATCGCTACAGCCATTGCACGCCGGACCACAACACGGTCCGCACTGGCCTTGATTGGCGGCACCACAGGGGCTGCACACATTGGGGACTTCGACATGGCCGCCGAGATACAACTCGTGGTTGCTCGGCGACATGGTGCCCATACCGGGCAGGCATTGAGGCACCTCGTGTGGTTCGAGGCCATCGACGAGTTCGGGCGTGACAAGGAAGATTAACTCGATTTCGTTTTCTTCTTCTCGCACGCTGCGGAACGGAATGCCGATGCCGGGGATGTCGGATAGCCAAGGAAGACCGCGATTTACTGAGTCGGTCCGTGTTTGGATCAGGCCACCGAGCGCGAACGTCTGTCCCGCTTGCATCTCGACGGCAGTGTCAGCGCGTCGCACGCGGAAACCGGGGATTCGGTCAGTTCCCAGAGTAACGGCCAAGTCGTCTGCGAGGTCACTGACCTCCGGACGAACTTCGAGGCGAATTCGGCCGTTGCCAAGTACGATTGGCAAGAAATCAACCTTCGTACCGAAAGGTCTGTACTCAATGCCCGTCTGGCCGAGTCCTTGTGGGACAAGAATTGGCGTTTCACCACCAACGAGAAACTGCGCGGGTCGACCACTGACGCTGACTATCTTTGGTTCCGACAAAATCTTCGCAACATTGTTCTGCTGGAGGGCGTTGAGAAATACCAGCAATTCGTCGCCACTATTAACAACACCGAACTGGAAGGTCTGTCCGCTGGCCGTAACTGTTTGCCCCGCCTGTCCAGTTATGAGTCCACTAATGCTGCTGGCCGCAAAATTGCCCGTATTGCCAAGGGCGGCCCAGTCGACACCAAGCTGCCGCAGTTTCGTACGCGATACTTCGTAAACCTTAACCTTCAGCAGCACCTGTTGCACGCCACCGACACTAAGGTTGTCGATGATCTTCGGCGCATAGTCTTCGGCGAGCCTCATGATGCGGCTAACGTGGTCGGGGTTATCGACAAAGCCAGTCATGATGAGGCTTTGGCTGTAGCGACGCACCGTGATCGACGAATTGGGAAACTGTGAGCTGAGAGCGACTTCAAGCTCGCGAAGGTCGCCATAGATCATGACGTCGACTGTGTGAATCTGCTTATTCTCGTCCCATAGGTTGATCTGAGTGACACCCGGCTTCTTCGCAGAGATCTGAATCTGATTTGCCGACAGGGCGGTCACACCGAGCAACTCGGGATTGTTGACCTGGAACCTCGGGATGCGCGTATCGAGCGTCAGAATGCGGCTCGTATTAACCGTGAGCTCCAGCCGTTCGTTTTGTTGGCTGATCTGCCGCACGATGCTGGGCTGGGCATAGCCGACATCGTCGACACTTATGCCGAGACTCTCGTCGCCTAGTGCGACGCGGCCAGTAGTGAACATGACGCAGACCGCCAGCAGGCGGACGGCGCAATTCGCGAGCGATTGGTACATCCCTGTACTTCCTTTTGATCGAGCATTATCGAGCGGGGTCGACTTTGCCGAAGTAATCGAGCCTCATGGCTCGCTGGGTCTCTCGTCGCGCTCCGCCTGAGCATTCCTTTGCCTTGCGGAGCGA
>JBGSWC010000122.1:0-32495 GCA_041752635.1 Pirellulales bacterium
AAGAGCAGCGGGACAGCCCTTCTTCTGATCGCGTGCCTCTTGTGGCATACGTCCGTTGGAACAATTTTGACATCTTAAAGTCGCTAGATCAGTTCGTGGCCGTTTGGTCGAAGTGGCAAGGCACGGACGCCGGGGAAACTCTACAGGCGGCCGATACAGAAGATTTGATCGGTGACGTGATGCGACTTCGACGTACGATCATGGCCGCCGGAACTTCCGGTAGCGCCACTGTGCGTTTCGATGACGGTCTATTGGTAGAAAGCAAGAGCCATGGACATCGTCCGACCAGCAGCCTTGCTGATTCTGGAGTGCTGTCGCTTATTCCAGGCGATTTGGGAATCGTACACGCATCAAGTTGTGCCTCCATGGCCGATTGGATGTCTGAGCGCCTGGCAAAGTTCGAAGAACGACTTGGGCAACAGGCGTTCAAGGCCCATCTCGCTGGTGACGAGGTCAAGGAACGTTTGGCAGCGTCATGGATTCAGACGTATTACACGAAATATATGAGTTTTCGCCAGTTCATCCATCAAGACTCGCAAGCCGCATTTGCAAAGCCCGTTGCGATGCTAGTCGCCGCAGAAGGAACCGTAAGCGGAGTGACCCTGAAATGGAATCTCGAAGACCAGCCTCACGAATTGACATTGAACGACGCACCGATGATCGAGTTTGCTGTAGTTGGTCGTATGAAGGATGACGCGATGGCAAAACGTTTCTTCGCGACAGCCTGGAAAAGATATCTTGAAGCCAGTGGAGTGACCATAGGCAGCAAAACGATGGTCGCTCAAGATATAGGAGTGGGGGCACCAACCACAGTCTTTCTGAACCCACTGACGTCTCCGGGCTTTAAACTGAGTGGGCATGGCAAGTTTACCACTGACGACACGATCCCACATGTCACTGTTTTAGACGAATGGATTGTGTTCTCGACGTCGACAAGATTGACAAAGGCAATAGTCCGCACAAAGCAGGGTCAGACAGCACATTTGGTGCCACCTGTGAGTCGTAGCGAAGAGGTTCTGGTCAGCTACGGCATCTACAACAGTGAGACCATTCGCGACTGTTTGAAAGTTGCTGCAAAGCTGGCCGAATCAGCGGGTTCTGACGATAGCCGAGTAGAATTTCGCGGCGAGCTGCTTGAAGAGGTGCTGCTCGATTTATGGCCACGATTGGCAGACGCGTGTGACATGTTAAGTGCAGTGGCAGCACAGTTCACAGGTTTGCGATGGTCGACGACTCTATCGGGAGGCACGCGTTCAACAGAGCTTAGGCTCGCGTTAACACCTTAGGTTTGCGTTGCATACAGACCTAACGTGCTGCCCCAGAGTTTCCATTGCCATTCGTCACGAATCCCCGGGCCGAATAACAGCCAACGCCCTTCGCTTCGCACGCGCCCCGGCCAAAAATCGTTGTAGAAATCGGCCGCGCGGTGTGATAGAAAGTGTGTAAATGAAACTGCGTTCGGGTTCGCACTGCTGGACAAGCCAGACAGTCGCACCCGGCGCGCACGGGCGCGACGCCCCTACGATCAACCCTTTCCTCTCCACACTCCACACTCGACTCTCCAAAATGGGTTTTGTCCAAAACGTCGCCAACTGGTCGGTCAAAACCCAGGTACGAAATTCACTCGCGAGGTGCGAAAACGACTGGAAAACAAGTGGTTTTTAGGATTTTCGAGCGAGACAAAATTCGGGGTTTTGTCCCCTCCAATCGTGTTTGCCATTTCGGGGTCAAAACGATCAAAACCAGGGACAGAGAGCATCGAAAATTTTCGCTGTCAGTCCGGCTGGTCCGGCTGATCGGCAACAGCGTCTGGTTCCGCGTTGGGCGGATTCTTACTGCCGGTCGACATAACAAGTTCGATGGCGGTAATCGTTGCCGGGTCGGGCCGAAAATTCCCCTTGCGGTGACCTTGAGCGATCCGGAGTGGTGTCCAACCCCATTTGTTTTTACGGTTCCAGACCTCGACATCGGCACCATGTTCGCCGAGAAAAACAATTAGCTCAGGCCAATTTTGATAGGCGGCGCCGTGCATTGCCGTCTCGCCATTCTCGTCAACGGCATTGATGTCCGCTCCCAACTGCAGCAGCAATTTGACGGTTTCGATGGCTTCTTGCTCTGTGCCCGCCGGCTGCTGACCGCTACCGAGGTCACCGACGCCAGTTGCAGCGAGCAAAGCGGTCGACTTGTCGGCATTCGAAATTGTCGGATCGGCCTTCAGCTCGAGTAAGGTTCGCAGCAGTGGTAGATCGCCGGTCCGCGCGGCAAGCACAAATGGCGACGATCCCGTTGTGGTGAAATCAGCAAACCCGGAGTGACCTTTCGACAGTCGCAGATTGACATCGGCCCCGTGCGCAACCATTTCTCGTACGAAAGCCAGATCGCTCACCTTGCCCGATCCGACCGGTGGAGGATTCCCATCGCCACGAATTGGCTTGCGGACCCAACTGATCGCATGCAGTGCGCCGTATCCCTTTGGCTGTGCGTTGGCATCCGCTCCTGCTTCCAGCAACGCCAAAGCCGTCTCGTAATGGGCATTCTCGACGGCCAAAATCAGCGGGTTCGCGAGCTTTCGCCCTTTGCCCTGCATCGGCGCATCGATGTCGAGCTTGCCGACTTCAATTAGCCGAAGTGCCACGGCCGTGCGGCCCTCCCGAACCGCAAAGAACAGCGGCGTAAATCCAGATGGAAGCGGGGTGTTAAAGTCGGCACCTGCCTTGAGCAACGCATCCAACACTTGCACGTTCCCCTCCGCCGCGGCCCACATGAGCGCTGTCGGCCCGTTGAGCTCCTTGGAATTGACGGAAGCGCCAGCGGACAGCAGCGCTTCAACGGCGTCCAAACGACCTGTCCGCGAAGCCGTCATCAAGGCGGTTTCCCCACCTGGCAAGGTGGTTTGTGCATCGGCCCCGGCCTGCAATAGCATCTTGACGATCTTTCCATTGCCATTTGTACACGCGATGGAAAGTGGCGAGAGTCCGTAACGATTGGTCACTGTAACGTCCGCACCCGCCGCCAACAGGCGTTCCACTAGTGCTTCGCGATCGTGGAACGCAGACCAATGGAGTGCCGTCATACCGTCCACCTGTGGCTGATTGACTTCGCAGCCGTCGGTCAACAACGTAGCGACCGCCGCTTCATTGTCTTTCTCGGCAGCATCCGCGAGTGGCGTTGCAACTTCTCCGGCCACCAGCGGCGATGCCAGCAGCAAGAGCTTGCAGAAAAGACAAATCGTAAGTCGCTGCAGTTTCATCGGAAGAATCTTAAGTCGTACCCTGTCGAATTGTGAATGGAGCAAGAGCTATACCGATAACGGCGTAAACAATTCGTCGAATTTCCCGTCGCTGTCGGCAAAGGAGTCGAGTCGCACCCCTACTTTATCGAGCAGGGTCAAATGCAAATTGGCGAGCGGCGTTGACGTGCTGCAATTCAAATGACGTCCCCCCTGCATGTTTCCCGCGGCGCCGCCGGCTACGATGATTGGCAAGTTGGCGTGGTCGTGGAGATTGGGGTTGCCCATACCACTTCCATAAAGATACAGCACGTGGTCCAAGAGCGAGCCATCGCCCTCCGGTGTCGCCTGCAGCTTTTCCAAGAACTCGGCGAATAAGGAGACATGGAACTGGTTGATCCGCGCAACCTTAGCGATCTTACCGGGATCGTTGCCGTGATGCGTCAATGGGTGATGGGGCTCGTCGACACCGGCCTCCGGATAGGTTCGATTGCTAGTTTCGCGCGCCAATTGGAAGGTGATCACGCGAGTCACGTTGCCTTGCAACGCTAATCGTTGTAACTCGAACATCAGCCGCGCGTGCTCGGCATACGAGGAGGGCACCCCCACGGGGCGATCCAAATCGGGCAACGCATTTTCTTCTACGGCCGCTTCGGCCCGTTGAATGCGTCGCTCGATATCGCGGATCGAATCCAGATATTGGCTCACTCGGTGTCGGTCGCCAGGACCGAGCGTGTCGCCTAGGCGTTTGACTTCTTTGGTGACGGAATCAAGCAAGCTGGCGCGCTGCTGCAACGCGGCCTTGCGCTGTGCAGGCGTGCCTCCTTCGCCAAAAAGTTGCTCGAAGACAATTCGCGGATGCGCTTCCGCGGGAAGGGGTGTTGTGGGCGAAGACCACGATAGGCAGTTCTGATAGACGCAGGCATATCCGTTGTCGCACTGCCCTACCATGGCGGACAGGTCCATGGCGAGTTCGAGCGAGGGAAGTTGCGAGTCTTGGCCGATTTGAGCCGCTGCAATCTGATCGACAGTCGTGCCAAGATGATAATTTGAGCTTTCGGTTCGCTTGGCCCTTGCTGCGCTTAAGAACGCAGCGTTCGATGTGGCATGGGTTCCCGGGTACGCATTACGGAGCTCCATGTTGCTGACGATCGATACATTCTGCTTGACCTTTTCCAGCGGGCTCAGCGTAGCAGGTAGTTCGCCCAGGCGCTCCTCCGGCGAAGGCGTCCAGCGCGTGATGTCACACCCCATGGGCATGTAAACGAAACCAAGCCGACGAAGCTTCGCCGAAGCCGCGGGCGTGTCTGCCACTGCGGTCATCGAGGGAATCATCGCGTCGAGCAGTGGAAGTGCCAGCGTCGCTCCAACCCCTTTCAGTAACGTGCGCCGGGGCAAGTGTTTCTTCGTGATGAACATGATCGCTCTCCTGACTCGATGTTTCGCAACCTGTTATATTCGCTTTGGCTGCTTGGAATTTGGTGTATGTTTCCGTAGTGAGCTTGCTGAAGTTTCGATTAATTCATGCGCGACATGTAAACCAAGCTATTCGTCCTTTGACAGGTCAGCACCCTCCGCCTCCGCCATTCGCATCTGGAAGGGATCGCTTTTGGTAATTCCCAGAATGATTGACGAGAAACGATAATCTTCGTCTCTTGCAGTCGCGACAATTTGGCGAACGGCTGGTGCGTCGTAGTAATCAATCCCTCGACCGAGCGCAAAGGTCAACAGTTTTTCGGTCATTGTTTGTACGAACAGTTCCGGACGCGCGAGCAGTGCCTGCTCTAAGCCCGCGACACCTTCGACTTCGCTTCCGTCCGGCAGACCCCCCTTCGCATCGACCAACTGGCCTTGCTCCAGGTCTCGCCATCGCCCCACTGCGTCAAAATTCTCTAATGTGAATCCGACCGGGTCGATTGCGTCGTGGCAGACAGCACAGGCCGCGTTGGCGCGATGCGATGCGAGGCGCTCTCGTACCGGTAGATTCGCAGCCACTGTGTTATCTTCCAATGCCGGAATATTGGGGGGTGGTGGCGGAGGTGGCGTTCCGAGCAAGTTTTCTAGAATCCACTTTCCGCGAAGGACCGGAGAGGTGCGAGTTGGCAGCGACGTCATCGATAGAATACTCGCCTGTCGCAATAGGCCGCCACGAAGCGTCTGATGATCGAGCACGACTGGCCGAAAGTGGCTGCCATGGACGTGGGGAATGCCATAATGCCGGGCGAGACGTTCATTTAAATACGCAGTCTCCGAATCAAGTAACACCAGCACACTCTGGTCTTCTCGCAGTACCTGTTCGAACAGCAATTCGGTTTCACGGCGAAATGCGAGACGCAGGTTGTGGTCGAAATCCGGGTAGAGACGTGCATCGGGAGTGAAAGACTCCAGATTGCGAAGATAAAGCCATTGATCTGCGAAATTCGTAATCAGCGAGTTGGCACGCTCGTCAGCGAGCATTCGTCGGACTTGCGCTTCGAAAACTTCAGGGCGGCTCAATTCCCCGCGTTCGGCCAAGTCGAGCAATGGGTCGTCCGGAACACTGCTCCACAAAAAGAACGACAGCCGTGATGCCAGTGCTAATTCACTTACGCGGTAGGGTTGATTTGGCGGCGAGTCCAACGGTTGCCGTTCAACGCGAAGTAGAAAATTGGGATTCACGAGTACATGGGCAAGCGCCCGTTCGATTCCCGCGTCGAACCCACCTTCCCGGCGCCCGGCCGCGAAGAATTCCATGGGAGTCTCCAGGTCCGATTCGTCAACCTGTCGTCGATAGGCGCGGCGCAGTAGCGGTCGTAGGATGCGACGAGCACAGGCATCTTCGTCCTCGGGTCCACGAGGTAGGCTCGTGAAAATTCGGCGGCGGCTCGGGGTGTCTCCAGGACCTGTCGCATGGAACGGGCCGGATATCGTCACCTGATAAACAGCTGGTGCCAGGCGAGGATGACGATAAAAGTTGTAGTGCACGTTGAGTGGCTGTCGCTCGCTCTCAAGCAATGAAAAGGGCTTGCTGACGAATGTGACCCCCAAGTCGTGCTGGCCGGCTTTCACTGTGAGGCGAGACTTCAGATTCGCATCGACCATCTGATCACCTTCGCCGCGCGGCGGAGGTGCTATCTTAAATGCGGCCACACGATCACGATCGAGTAGCACTTCGAGTTGGTGCGTGCCACGCAGGCCTTCGATTTCATCGTTGCGGTCGCGCATCAATCTCACTTGTACCTCATACTCGCCGTCTTGGGGGAAGTAATAGTGGATTAAGGTGCCGCCACGGGTGCCGAGAGGGAGTCCTTCGATTCGGCTGTTGTCCTGCGTCACGTCGGGTCGTACTCGGAAAGTATCGCTTGCTATCGCACCTCCGGAATTGCCCACGGCCAATCGGCTAATCTTCTGCGCGGCAAGAACGTAGCGGTTCAGCAGCGTCGGGCTGAGGGTGTTAACGGTAATATTATCGAATCCATGGCTCGAATCATCGGCGGGCAAAAGCGAGCGGACGTCGACATTCAAGGCCAGCAGATCGCGAATGGCGTTGCCATATTCGGTGCGAGTGAGTCGCCGTAGAGATTCAGTGCGACCGGGATTTGGATTTCGTTTGGAGGCTGCGTCGAGTTGCGATGTTAGCGCTGATAAGACCGCGTTATAGCTCGCTTCATCCGGTCGTTCCGTATCGAGAGGCGGCATTTGCCGCGTCGCAAGTTTGCGAACCGCGGATTCCCATTGTTTGGCGTTTTCTCCCAAATTTTTTTGCAGCAGTTCGTTAAAAGCCAAGCCAGCGGTGCGATTCGCCGAGTCGTGGCAATCGAGACAGTTGCGCTCCACGAACTCTGTTATGGCTGCTGTGTCGATATCCGATTTTGTCGTCGCTGGCTGCAATGCGTGGGCGGTCCCGTCGAGGGATAATACCAAGCACAGAAAGAGAGTCGTTTTGCGAAGCAAGATCGTAGTTCCAAAGCTCACGCGCGCAAGTAACAGGAAAACGCCTCACTCATTCTTGCATATCGGCTGTGCAAAGTCGACTCAACTGGCGACAGTGCTGCGACCAATTTTCTGTGAGTCGCCGCCGGGGCGAGTAGCGGATAAATTGCGGATATTGCGGGGGTGTACACGTTCCCAGGGCGTTCACCAGCTTGGTAATAGACCCGTTTGCCGTTCCGCAATCATCCAAGACTTGGACAGAGCCGCAGATGCAATCGTGCTGAACTAGCTAGAACAGACCCGCAACGCGGGGTTAGCCTAACTCGCAGCGGTAGAAAATCTCGACGTATTTTTCTGCAGATAGCGTCAGGTACGTTCTGTGATATTGGACCATTTCTTCTGAGCGTCGGCCATCCGAACCTCACGTTCTTCGGCCTCTTGTCGATCAATCCACTCGAAGACTTCGGAGCCGTTGACTAGGTCGCCGCCCTGCGGATCGAAGGATACGCCATCGGACTGTCGCGCGAGCACTGCCGCGGCAAGCATTGCCACCCGTGTGTCTAGTTCGCGACCTCCGTGTATTACCAGTTCCACGACTCGATTGCGGTCACCTAGCGACGGCAATATTTCTTTATCCTGTTCCGAATCGACCGGCCCATAGTAGTATTCGAACCCACAATCCTCTCCGTTAAAGCGAATGGGAAGAAAGCCAGAGTGTTCCGTCGTCGATATGTCGTCCAATTTCAGTGTGATCCCCGCGTCAGCAATGGCACGTTGCCAGCTATCGCGTGAGGGAAGTCGCTCTTCGTGTAGGTAAACGCAGAGAGCTACGGACATCCGAGATTCTTGTCCGCCCAGTAATCTGTTGTCAGTTGGGATTTGCTATCTAAGCAAGCTTATGCAGGAATCGTTCAAGATAATCCGCTCACATTGAACCGTCCAGGCAAAGTGCCTCGGTGTAAAACACCCCAAGTCATCCACCAACACGGCCCGCCGAACCCACCCTCGTCTCAATTTGCCACATCAGGCAAAAATACTCGATAAAACCAACCTCGCCACGCGTGCCAGCCGGTCCCCGTACACCACTCTACATATGCTACACTTCGGAAACAGAATGTCGCTGGCGTACTTGCGCTGGCCGAACTGCTCGGTGTCCTCCCTTCCGATCTGTACTATGCGTCGCCTTCGACCTGTTAAGTTGACTTGTTGGTTGTTGCTTACTGGGCTGCTGTGTGCCTGGGGGGTGCCAGCCGCCTGTGAGCCAGCCGCCACTGAGCCAGCCGAGCCGCTGCCACCTAATATTGGTACGCGCGACTTAGGGCACGATTGGCCCACGTTTCTTGGCCCGACCGGCGACGGTAAGTCGCAGGAAACCGCGCTCGATCTCGATTGGCCCGCAGAGGGTCCGGCCATCCATTGGCAGGTGCCGCTGGGGGTCAGCTACAGCGGACCCTCCATCAGCCGGGGGCGGCTCTTTCACTTCGATCGTCACGACGACGAAGATCGACTGTTCTGCCGCGTCGCCGAAACCGGCAAACAGCTTTGGAGCGTTTCGTACCCCACGAGTTATTCCGACATGCTCGGCTACAACAACGGCCCGCGCTGCTCGCCGGTTGTCGACGGTGCGCGGGTCTACACGTTCAGTGCTGAAGGGTTCTTGCGATGCGCACGCGCGATCGACGGCGAGTTGCTATGGGAGGTCGACACCGCCAACAAATTCGGCGTGGTCAAAAACTTCTTTGGCGTCGGTAGTACACCGCTAGTAGTTGGTGACAACCTGATTGTGAACGTCGGCGGCAGCCCGCCCAACGCCCCGGCCGATGTTTACGCGGCCAGGGGAGTCGTACCGGCCAACGGCACCGGGGTCGTCGCCTTCAACAAGTTCAGTGGCGAGGTAGTTTGGAAATGTGCCGACGAGCTGGCTAGCTACGCCAGCCCGGTGGCCGCCAACATCGACAGCCGACCCTGGTGTTTCGTCTTCGCGAGTGGAGGCTTGGTCGCGCTCAATCCGCTCACTGGCAAGATCGACTTCGACTATCCGTGGCGAGCGAATCTGCTCGAGAGCGTCAACGCGTCGTCGCCGGTCGTGATTGGCAACGAGGTTTTCATTTCCGAAGCCTATGGCCCAGGAAGTTCGCTGTTGCGGGTCCGACCCGGCGCGTTCGATGTCGTTTGGAAAGACGATCCGAAGCAGCGGCGTAAGTCGATGCAACTGCACTGGAACACCGCCATCTATCACGAGGGCCACTTGTACGGCAGTAGCGGTCGCCACACTCAAGGGGCCGAGCTGCGTTGCATCGAGTGGTCGACAGGCGAAGTCAGATGGAAGCAAGGTTTCTTGGGTCGCTGTTCGCTGCTCTACGTCGATGGCCATTTCATCAACCTCTCGGAGAATGGCACGCTGCAAGTCCTCAAAGCCACTCCCGAACGCTACGACATGGTGCAGTCAGTCTTGCTCGAAGACGCCGACGGCGAGGAACTATTGAAGCCCGATGCTTGGACCGCGCCGGTGCTGGCGCGCGGACTGCTTTACGTCCGGGGCGATGACCGCTTGGTTTGCATCGACTTGGCGAAGGACAAAGCTGAATCGGCTGTGGAATGAACGTGAAACCACAACCAAGGCCCAAAGGGCCGAAACAAGGTAGCCCAGTGCAAGACCAAACGAGCATCGCGAGTTTGGTCGCCGCACAGGGTTGGTGTTGTCGCGAAAACCAAAAGCCCTGAAAGGGCGGAACAAAAAACGTCATTCCCGCGCAGGCGGGAATCTAGATGGAAAGCGTCGCGACTGGATTCCCGCCTGCGCGGGAATGACGGACCGCTTTTATCGCAACTCGCTAAGTGGTCTCATGTTTGCCGACGAGCAGCAACGATTGATCGCCTTCACACGGGTGCTTGCCGTCTCGGTGTTGTGTTGCCTCGCGCTCTCTTGGAAGCTGTGGGTGTCACGGACCTACTACCCGTTGGTTCCGGTATTTGATTCCATCCCAGCGCTGCCGTTCCCGCTCGACTATGGATTGTTCGGGTTGCTTGTTGGGTTGCTCGTGGGCATTATCGTTTGGCCGCGATCGCGGGTGCTCGTAGGACTGGTGCTCGCGACGTTTGGGTTGTTGTTCTTGCAAGATCAGAATCGGCTGTGGCCCTCGTTCTATGAGTTCTGTTTCCTGTTTCTGCTGCTCGTTTCCAGTCGCAAACAAGATGGCAGCGCGGGTGACCAGCGCATCTTGGCGGGCATGCGATTTGTGTCGGCGATGATCTACGTCTGGGGGGGGGTGCAGAAGCTCAATTGGCATTTCTTTAGCGAAGAGTTTCCCCTATTTGTTCAGCCAGTGACCGAACGATTACCATTCGAATTGCTCCCGCTGGTCTACATCGCGATATTTGCCGCGCTCTTCGAGGTCGCCATCGGCGTGGGTCTGCTCACGCGGCGATTCCGCCATGCCGCGCTCGCTGGTGCGATGCTCATGCATCTGCTCATCGTCGTTTGCATTGGTCCGCTCCGCGACAACTGGAATAACAGCTCGTGGATGTGGGGCATGTGTGTCGCTGTGCAGACTTTCACGCTGTTCTACCGGGCACCAGCGTTCAGTTTCAAAACCATGTTTGCCGGGCCGCGACTAAACAGCATTCCCCAGTGGCTGGCGGTGCTATTGATTGGCATCATGCCGGCACTCAATAACGCAAATCATTGGGACTCGGCGCTATCGTTTAACGTCTATTCGGGGAACGTCGACTACGCCGAGATCCACCTGCAACCCGACGTTGTTCGGCTGCTGCCCGCTGAGATCGCGCGGGTGGTCGACTCGCGCGAGGGGGCCGCGGTGCTGGTGCTCGACGCGTGGAGTCGTCAGGAGTTCAACGCCAACACCTACCCGGAGACACGAATCTTCAAGGCCCTCTTCGCTAAGGTCGGCTCTCACCTGCCAGCAGGATCAGCGAAGCTCTACGTCGGCGAGAAAGCAGGCTGGTTCTTCCCCAAACAAATCGACCGCTATGAAATTAATGCTCAAGGGGGTGTTGAGCTGAGCGAAACGGATGTCGCGCCGCCGGGGTGAAATGCTGGGGTCATGCCAACTATCCTCGAACCGATCGCGAGCGGAACTCATGAGGCCATCCTGGCGGAGATTTTGCCCCGACCTCCGGGTAGCGATCGCGCCTGTCTCGATTGATTCCGTTTTGCGCGTCGTACAAAATCGAGTGCTGGGTGCAAGAATTTCTTAGGGTCGCTTAGTGTCTTGGTATTTCCCGGTGGCACTCTCCACATTTGCTTCATCGCAATTTGGATAGCCACAAGCTGGTGATTGGCGCGCGCCAGCTTTTGAATGCCGTGGTGTTGCCACAAGTGGGCTTCGACACAGATCGATGTGCTGGTGCCGGGGGCAATCCGAAATTCATAGGCTCCCGCGATGCCCGGGCTTTCGAGAATCGCCCACACCCTTTGGCGACAGTCTTCGCAGTCGTCCGGTTGCTCGATCGAGAAGTGAGTGAAACGTGGAAACTCCTCGGCCCTCGGCAGTCCAATGTCGATACGCCGATTAAGTGCCATTCGCTCCCCGGATAAACCCCTTTTCATTGCCATTCTCTGATTTTGCAGCGCCGCAACTCGTGTTGCGGTAACGGTTTGCGTGCGGCAATCGATTTGTATAGGGCGGGCTATTTGTAAAAGCGCGGTAGCGTCGAGATGAGCAATTTCTCAATCTCAACGCGGAATTAGTTGTCGACTCTAAAAAGCCTTTCCGTCGACCGACAGCATTCTTTTCCAAATTAGTAGTCGTGAGAGAGTCTCATTCCAATCTGAAAAGGCAGCATCCTTATCGGCGAATGGGTTGTCTTGATCCTCGCGTGAAAACTTCTCGCCCAAATCCATCGAACTCTTAGTTTGCTCATGCCGGTTTTGCTCGCCGTGTCGTCGCGCGGCTAATAACAGTTGGTTAAACTCTTTGTAACGCCGAGCATCCGACAAGGTGTTGCCAGTCTGTTGTTCGTTTCGTCGGGTTGAAAATTTAGCTGTTGTCGACGGTATTGTTACCTGTAGCGACTTGCCTATCGATGTGCCGACGTGTTCCTCGCGTGTCGAAGTGACGGCGGGTTGGCTCGTGCCGGAAGTTGTATTTGATTGCGCATCGGAAGCAGCCGACAGGAGGTTCGCAGCATCCGCGTGCGCGTCCAAAGTAGCGGTCGAGACAATCATGGTCCCGAACGTCGCCCGCCAAATTTCATAGTCACGCACATCGACCACACCATTACCGTCGGCGTCTCCGTTGGTGCCAGCGATTTCAACAAAATGACCCAAGTGGTCCCGCCAGACGGTGTAGTCAGCGGCATCGACCATGCCATTACCGTTGAAATCGGCGTTGGGATTGTCGACGGAAAGTTGATTTCGCCAGAACTCATTTCCCGGTCCAAACGAATTCGCCACGAGGAGATCAAAATCTCCGTCGTTATCGGCGTCACCCAACACGATCGCGTTGGTCGAGGAACTTCCTATAGAGATTCCCGCGTCAACGAAGGACGCAAAGCCATTATTGAGCCAGATTCGATTCCCTCGTCCAGCCTCGTTGGCGATGACCACATCGACATCGCCGTCGCCATCGATGTCACCGAGGGCGACGTTTACGCTGCGGTCGTTACCTAAGATTTGTGGAGCGCGCGTAAAGTTACCGTTTCCGTTGTTCAGCCAAATCTCGTTGCCGGTATTTCGATTCGTAAGGAGCAGGTCTAAATCTCCATCGCTATCCAAATCAGCAAACGCAGCATCCGTTGAATCGCCGAATCCAACGTTTCGCTCACTGTTTATGAAAGTGCCCGACCCCTCGTTGAGCCACAGTTGATTGGCTTCGTTGTTGGCATTAGCAAACAGAATATCAATGTCACCGTCACCATCAACATCGCCAACGGCAACAGCCGAACTCGCACCTTCGCCTAAGTCCCCCGCTAGCGCATTAAAAGACGCGCTAACGCTACCGCGCCAAATGAGATTGGGTCCGTGGCTAGCGGCGACCAGATCGAGGCGACCGTCGCCGGTCAGATCTGCCAGTGCAACATCGCGATAATCCAGCTTTGGACCAAGCGAAGCGCCCGACAGAAAGCGACCGGGAAAATTGATCAGCACTTGTATTCCTTGGTTCCGATTGGCGATGACGGCGTCGATATCGGAGTCGGTATCCAGATTGCCGAGGGCCACGGCGAACGAGTCGGCAACGCCCAGCGCGAGTTCCTTGTCGAGGAATACGCCATTTCCCTGATTCTCGAGTACCAGATTCGTCGCCAGGCGACGTGTGACAAAACCATCCAGATCACCATCGCCGTCAAGGTCGGCGTAAGCAATATCTGTCGAGATGCCGGTACCGAGCTGTTGAGTCGAGTCGACGAAGCTGCCATGTCCGGCATCGCTGGCAAGGTCCACGACGAGAATTCGCGATGCTGTGTTATCGGCCGGTAAAGTGTCTGATTGGTCGACGGGAATATTCGCCTGCGCTAACAGTTCGAGCGACCCGGCCGTCGCCGTGTTTTCGCTTAAGGTGGTGCTGACGATGCCATCGATCGTGTAGGTAATGCTCGCGCCTGGGTCGAGATCGACGGTGGAAACAAAGTTGCCCGAAAACGGTCCGATGGCAATCGAACCGTTGGCGATTCCGTCGACTTCAATTCCGGTGACGGATGTCTGTGCGAGTTGTCGTCCCCAGGGGCTGACGAGTTGGATGTTAGAGGCCGGAAAGGTGCCGTTGTTGGTGAGCTGCACCTTGTAGCGCAGTGGCGAACCGAGAGAGGCCGATGTCGATTCGACCTCGATGTCGACCGCGACGTCGACCCGGTTTGCATTGATCCATTTGACCGGAGCTCGATTATCCGTGTAGGTGAAGAGCAAATCGGGGTCGCCATCGCCGTCGATGTCACCGACGGCCAACCCAGTCGATCGTGTGCCTGTAACTCGGGTATTACCACGAGTGAAAACACCGCTGCCATCGTTCAGCCAGACGAGGTCGCCTGAATTGTTGTTGTACAAATCCTCACCAACCGCCAAGTCGAGATCGCCGTCCGCATCGAGATCCACCAAAAAGTGATCTTGTGCCGAAAACGTGTTGATCGGACTCACGGTTGCGACAAAATTGCCGTTGCCGTCATTAAGCAGCACTTCGGTCCGATTGACTTCGCTGCCCCCGGGGGGGGTAAACCTGACTCTCAACAGTGCGTCCAAATCGCCATCGCCATCGACGTCGCCCAACGTGACTGGACCAAGACCATCATCCGTGAGCGGAGTGCTGCTTTCCAGAAATCTACCTTGACCATCATTAAAGAGAACAACACTTTCCTCCCGGAATGTGGCAAGAATTGCATCGAGGTCACCGTCGCCGTCTAAGTCGCCGAGTTCGACACCATTGGTATCTTTAAACCCTGTCAAGAACCCTTGGCTGAACGTGCCGGCACCGTCGTTCAACCAGACAATGTCGCGCCCATCGACGGCTGCATACACGTCGAGGCTGCCATCACCATCTAAATCGCCAAATTCGAGTTCGCTTATGCTTACGGAACGGTATTCTTCGTTTCTCGCAGCGAACTGTCCCGTTCCATCGTTTTCCCAGACTCGCATTCCACCAGTATTACCGGCGATCAAGTCGAGGTCGCCATCGTTGTCGATGTCGCCAAATCTGAGGCTAATCGTTCGACTCGAGCCGAGCTTCTGTCCGGAATCGACGAATCGACCAGTGCCGTCGTTAAGCCAAATCAGATTTCCATTGTCGGGGTTATCGCTCGTGTCGGGTCCGCGGGCGAGTGCCGCGTCCAGATCGCCATCGCCATCCACGTCACCGAAAACCACGTCGAATGTGAGACTGTTGTAAACGCCAGCCACCGACCCGTTAAAAAATCCAGTGCCGCGCGTGTTTGGTAGCAAAACGATATCGCTGTCGGTTGTCACATTGTCGCGTGGCGTCAGATCGAACAAGAATGTCTCGGGCACGTTGATCCGGGCCGAGTTGGTAACGATTGATCGCGGGGCAAAACTCGATGGATCGTCTGATACGATTGCCGAGACGGTGTACGTAATTTTTGCGCCGAGTGGCAAATCGACGGAGTCGACTAAGCCTTCTGTGAGCGGGCCTGGCGTCAATCCAGAAACGGCACCCCCGACAACTTCAAGACTGTCGAGCAGAATGTCTACTAATCGGGCGTCAAAAATGTCGACAACGTTGGCACCCTCGACGGGGACAACGCCGGTGTTGCTAACTTCGATCGTATAAGTCAACCGACTCCCTAGCTCGACAGCCACCTGACCTGCCGACTTTTCAATCCTTAGATCGGGAACTTCGCGGATGTCGATTCCAAGCCACACACGATTAGGGGCTTCGAAATTAGCCACAAAGGCGTCGACCAGTCCATCGCCATCAATATCGCCCAGCGCTACCGACCGGCCCATGTCGCTGCCGAGTGTTGGGCCGAAGTACGAGAAATTACCCGCGCTATCGTTGCGCCAAACCTGGTCGGGTCCATTTTCGTTAGTGACAAAAGCATCGATGTCGCCGTCGCCATCGAGATCGGCCAAGGCCACATCGCGGCTCGCTAAAAAGCCTAATTGCTGTCCGCTATCGATCATATTGCCAGTGCCATCGTTGAGCGCGACTCGATTGCCATTGCTACCTACGATAAAGACATCGAGGTCGCCGTCGCCATCGAGGTCAGCAAGCGAGACTGCGTTTGCTGCCCCCACAGGTTCAGTAAAATCGAATTCAGTGAATGTAAGATCGCCGTTGTTGACCAAATACGAATTATGATTAGTAAGCAAATCGATGTCGCCGTCGTTGTCTAAATCGCCAAGAGCATGCCGCGAAGATCCGAACGATCCCATTGACACAGTGGCGGAGAAGGTACCAGCCCCGTCATTCAAAAAGACATTGAGCTTGCCATATTGATATCCCGCCGGAATGTCGAGATCGCCATCACCATCGATGTCGACGATTTGAATATCGTCCGTTCCGCCAGAACCGAATCGTTGCCCAGTGTCGGCAAAATTTCCTGCACCATCGTTCAGCCAGACTTGCCTGGAAAATCGCAATGGAGAGAAAATCAAATCCAGATGGCTATCTCCGTCGAAGTCCGCCAACGCGACTGCACCGGATTCTCCTGCTGCAACTTGCCTAGGCGAGCCAAATTGACCATTCTCGTTGACCCACAAATGAATGCCGGTTGCATCGGCGGTCAACGCATCGAGGTCTCCATCACCATCAATATCGCCGAGAACGATATCATTAGTATCATCGTCGCCGAGTTCTTGGTGGCTGTCGATGAATGCACCAGTCGGTATCGCGGATGTCAGCCGCAAGCGTTTTTCGTTCACCGCCACGTTGTTCACCGTAACGGCATCGAACAACCCCTCGGGTGGAGTAATCGCTGCACGGACGGAAAAGAATGAGTTTTCGTCGCTACTGGGTGCCGGCTGTTCACCCACTGTCGCCTGGGTGGTGTAAACAATCGAGCCGCCGACGGGCAAATCGATTAAACCTGTTATGCTGCCGGCAGGCACATCAACCATCAAATCGAGCGATGTTGCTCCACCGGCGAGTTGCACATCGAGTATCTGCAAGTCAGCGATTGGGAGATCGGCAAAAAGTTCGACCAATGCCCCCTGCACGGCGATGGGACCATTGTTGGAAACTGTAATCGTGTAGGGCACGATATCCCCCGCCGCGACTTCCGTGGGTGCCGAATCGATATCAATTGCCAGATCGACATCGCCATTGAGGGCGACAACGACGTGATAATACCCGGCAAAGAGAGCATCGACATCGCCATCGCCGTCGAGATCGCCGGCGGCGACCGTGGCAATCTCGCGAGGGTTGGAAACGGTATCGGCAATTTCAAAGTTACCATGGCCATCGTTGAGGAAAATTGACTGTGGCGCATAGACTCCTGAGGCGGCAACTATCGCGTCCAGATCGCCGTCGGCATCGACATCGGCCAAGGTCACATCACGTGCACTTGAATTCGGGATCGCTTGCAGTCCTTCTGTGAAAGTCCCTGTTCCGTCGTTGAACCATACGCGATTGCTGTCGTCGCTTCCAATGCGGACAATCCAAGCGTCCAAATCTCCGTCGCCGTCGAGATCGCCGAGCTCAAAATTGGTGGTGTTGCCATCGTAAAGGATCTGACCAGTGGAGACAAAATCGCCATTGCCTTCGTTGAGCCAGACAAAACCAGCATTGCCGCCGTCGCGGGCAAACACATCGAGATCGCCATCGCCATCGAGGTCGCCCAAGCGGAACGACCTGTTGGCGCTCACTTGCTGTCCAAGAAACTCGAATTGGCCCCCGGTATTAATAAACACACGGCCACTGACAACGGCGTCCTGGTCGCCATCGCCATCGACATCGCCGAATTCAGCACGGTTATCTGGTAAGTAGCTGCTAAAATCTTCGACCCTAATGAAGGTTCCATTTCCATCATTTAGGAACAATCGTTCTCGTATGTAAAGATCAAGGTCGCCATCCGCATCGATATCGAGTAGATGAACCGTCGGGGGATTCAAATTCTTCTGGAACTCAAGTTGCTGATTTGAATCGACAAATGTTCCAGCACCCTGATTAATGAGAATTCTGCCGTTGGACAGCGCTGCGTCGAGGTCGCCATCACCATCGACATCGCCAAGAGCCACTTTCTCGATTGATGGCGGTTGATCAATAACTTGCACCGTCGCAAACTGCGCGAGTCCCTTGTGTGCGGCGGGGAAGATCAAATTAATGTCTGCATCTGTGTTGTTGCCTGGCGCGATATCGTCGCCAAGTGCTTCCGGTACCGCAATGTTGGCGATCGCCGTGACTTCGAAACTGGCGACCGCGTCCGCCAACCCTGGTGGTGCCAAATCAACTTCGAGCGTATACGTAATCGACGCACCGCCCGGCAAATCAACAGCATCCGAAAAAGTTCCTACTATGTTTCCGGTCGAAATTGTCGTTTGGGCACCACCTTCGGCTGCCACTCCGATCAGACGAATCGCTGCGGCCGTGGGCACAAAGTTCGCTGTGACAATTGCTCCCGGCGCAGCGGTGGCAGACAAATTGCGCGCCGTGACGGTATAAGTCAGCGTATCGCCCGCTTCGGCCATGGTCGCACTGTTAGAAATTTCAATCGATAGATCGACCGGCTGATCGATCTGTTGATTGAACCAGACGGTTCCTGGTATCCCATTGCCGACAACGAACGCGTCGACGGTCCCATCGCCATTGAGATCACCCAGTGCAAAGCGATCTGCGAATTGGCTGCCGAAGCGCAATCCTGGATCGACGAACGTTGCGTCGCCCTGGTTAATCCACACTCGTAGGTTGTTGTCTCGTTCGAGCACAAATATGTCGAGATCGGAGTCGCCATCGGCATCGGCCAGCAACGTTTGGTCAGCACCCGGCGATCCGGGCAAGTCAGCTTGCTGAGTAAACGTCCCGCCGTCGTTGATCCAAATTCCGTGCGTGCTGAACGTCCCCCGGATTGCGTCGAGATCGCCGTCACCATCCAAGTCACCGAGCGTCCAAGGGGATGATGTATTCGTGAATCGCTCGCCGATTCGCCTAAGCAGTCCGGTGCCATCATTCTCAAGCCGATAGTTTACACCCAGCGCGTCGAGATCGCCGTCTGCATCAATGTCGCCGAATGCCAGGCTACTCACACTGTCCGAAAGAAAATCGCCGTTGAAAAACGAACCGCTACCATCGTTGAAGAAAAACTGAGAGGCGCTTTTGGCTTCGAGGTCGCCATCGCCATCGATGTCTATCAGGGAAGTGAAATCTGGAGCAGGGTCGCTAGAAAAGTGCACGAATCCGCCGCTGCTAAAACCTCCGAAGCCGTCATTCAGCCAAAAGTGGAGGCGATCGCCAGTATCGAAAATCGCCACATCCAAGCTGCCGTCGCCGTTAACGTCCCCCAGCACAACACTTGTTGATCGATTGTTTGATTGAGATATCCAGCCCGAGACTTTGGAAAACTCGCCCAGGCCATCGTTGATCCACAGTTCGTCGGGCGCACCATCGTAAACCACGACTGCGTCGAGGTCGCCGTCGCCATCAAGGTCGCCTAGGCGGACATCCTGTGCATCGGCCGCGGTGAAAAGCTGACCCGAATTTTCGAATATTCCGCTGCCACCGCTTGCAAACAGAGTGACAATGTCGGCATCAACCGCTCGATTGTTTGCCGTAAACGGATCGATCATGGACTCAGGAACCACGACTTCGACGGTATTTGACAGCCAGTATTGGGTCGGCTGATGGGCAGCACTAGGCCCAAGGACCGTACCTGTAATCTCGTAGGTAATGGTGGCACCGACGGGCACATCAATAGTGTCGAGCAATTCACCGGAGAGTGAACCGGTGTTTGCTATTGAAACGGCAGCTCCAGTTGTGGTGACGGAAAGCAGCTCGGCGTTCGCTAGCTGAGTTGGCAGAGAATCCGTGACAGTGGCTCCAACCGCCTCGTTCGGACCATGGTTTGTTACCGTGATGGTGTAGGTGAGTCTTTCCCCCTGCCTTACCGTAACCTGGCCTGCCGATTTTTCCACGGCAAGGTCAACAAGTTGCTGCATTGCAGGATTCAGCCATACACTCGACGGACCGCTGTCGTTGACCACAAACGCATCGAGGTCGCCATCACCATCGAGATCGCCGAGCGCGCCATCGCCCAACCCGGCGAAGGCAGCGAGTCGTTGGCCGTTGGGTGAAAAGTTGCCGGCACCATCGTTCAAGTACAACGTTGGACGTTCTTTGTTGAAGCGTTCGTAGCCAAATACGAGCAGATCGAGATCACCGTCGCCGTCGATATCCCCAGCGATGACCTTATCAGAATATTCGTTATCAATTCGAAGACCCGTGTCGCTGAAATTGCCGCTTCCATCGTTCAACAGGACGATGTCAGACGCACCTTCATAAAGCAGGATGACATCGAGATCCGCGTCCCTATCGACGTCGACAAAAGACGACGTGCGAGGAGTGGCGGCACCAAGTTGAATAACTACAGGCTCGAACTGTCCATCGCCTCGATTGATCTCGATTCGGTTGCTATACAACACATCGAGATCGCCATCGGCGTCGACATCCCCGTAGGCAGGCGTGTAGGTCCGGTCAGCCAACAACTGGTTACCTGTGGCAGTAAAGTACCCCGCGCCATCGTTGAGGAAAATGTCGCCATCGACTGTTGCATCAGGCGCGCCGTCACCGTTGAGATCGGCCAGCGTGACTTTACGAGCGCCTCTGGTAACTAATCCGCGATCAGACGGGGTAAGTTGACCGGTACCGTCATTAAGCAGCAGGGAAGAACCGTGGTCAGCATTATCGAAGTTGCCAATCAGCACATCGAGATCACTGTCGCCGTCAACGTCGCCTAGGGCCACCGACAACGAATTAAAATCGCCCAGCATCTGTCCGCTGTCGGCAAAGTTACCATTACCATCATTGATCCATAGGCGATTGGCAGCGCCAGGATCGTCGCTTGACGTGACGGCATCGAGGTCGCCGTCGCCATCGAGGTCGCCGAGTACCACATCGGTGGACGAAATGCCGTCGAACTGCTGTCCAGTGTCAACCAGTACACCGGTCCCCAAGCTGGTGGTAAGCGAAACAAGATTGCTGTCGGTAATTGCGTTGTCGATCGAGTTGGCGTCGAGCAAGTTGCCAGTGCCGGTGTCGACAGTCGCCGTCAATGCTGCTGTCGAGTTGGGGGATTGGAAGTCTTCGACATCGGCCGATATGGTCGCCTTAAGTTGATAACGGATCGTCGCACCAACCGCCAAGTTGACGGTATCTATCACGAGCGATCCCGTCGCCCCGGGATGCGGGACAAGGCTGCTGGCGGCTCCCGAACTTAGAATCACAGCGTCGATTGAAGCGCCCGCAAACGGCACGGGCATCTGAATGGTCAATTGGGCATCGGTGACAGGATTCGGTCCGGTGTTTTCCACCACGAGTTCGTAATCGAGCACCTGACCTGGCTCTACCGTCGACCCGGCAGGAGCGGCTTCGAAGCGCAACTGCAAATCGACATCACCATTGAGCCAAATCTGGTCTCGACTCCCTTGCGCACTGACGAAATAAGCATCGAGGTCGCCGTCGCCGTCGAGGTCGGCAAGATCGGCACCGAAGAACGAAGTATTGAATGACTGTCGATTGGAGGTTGTGAAAACACCGGCGCCATTGTTGAGCAGAACGCGATCGCTACCTGCCATCAACACATCCAGATCGCCATCGCCATCTAAATCACCGACCTCCATATCGAAATCTTCATCCGTCGAACTCGGCAACGGGCGAGCCACATAGGCGTTGTTTTGCAACACCCAAAGAACGCTCGGTCCGCCTTGGTTGCCTTCGAGAATGTCGGGAATACCATCGCCCGTGAAATCGGCGGCAATGATCGTGTGCGTAAATCCATTGCCGAGCGAAATTCCAGCGTCTGCAAACTGACCATCGCCGTCGTTTATCCAGATGCGATTGGCGAGGGTGCGATAGCGATTGCCAACCACAGCATCGAGATCACCATCGCCGTCGAGGTCATGCAGATCAACGTACTCACTGTCGGAAAAGCCAAGCGCTTGACCTGTATCTACAAACCGACCAGATCCATCGTTCAGGTACACTTGATTGCTGACACCAAGCGTAGTCGCACCACGGACGACAAAAGCGTCGAGATCGCCATCGTTGTCTAAATCCCCTAGTCCGAGATGACGAGCACTGTCAAATATTGCTCCGTTGAAGAGGGTAAATTGAGCCTGCCCGTCGTTTAGCCAAATCTGCGAGAGACCGTTCTTGTCGAGTGCGATCGCGTCGAGGTCGCCGTCGGAATCAATGTCACCAAGAACAATATCATCGAATTCATATATCCCGAATTTCGCGGAGATCGCGAAGTTGCCGGCGCCATCGTTTAGCAGCACGTTCAGTCCGTTGCGATCTTGGTTTGTATCAACGGCAATGATGGCATCGTTATCTCCGTCGCCGTCTAAGTCACCCAGTGCGGATGCCCCTCCGTAAGTGAGTAGACCCTGGCCCGTATCGACGAATATCGCTGTGCTCGACGGTCGTGTCGTCGGCAATTGATTGACGCCGCGTGCTTTATTATTGGCAAGGCTCGCTTCCAATAGGTCGGCAGGGCCCACAATGGAGGCGACGTGTGTTTCGATTGTCTCGTCGCTCAAGGGGACCGTCAGTGTTGCGGCAATACGGTAGGTAATGCTCGCACCAGCGGGCAACGATACGGTATCAACGAGAGCCCCCGTCAGATTCCCTGTGCTCAACGTGCTCGTTGCATTGCCCACCAAGGTTAGTTCGGAAATCGAAACGTCCGAAAGTGCCCCAGAGAATTGATCGATGACATTTGCTAAAGGAACATCGCGTGGTCCATTGTTGATCACGGTCAGATCGTAATTGATCGTCTCGGAAGTACCGGCGGAAACTGTTGTGGATGTGGGCGACACCTGGACCATCAAGTCTGCGTCGCTGTTCAGATAGATTGTGAGTCGTTCGTCGCGATTATCGGCGATGGCAATATCGTGGTCACGATCCCCGTCAAAGTCGCCGACGGCAACAGCTTTCGCAGTGCCCAAACCAAAGTCTGCATTTTGGCGAACGAAACTGCCGTTGCCAGGGTTTACGAATACCAGATTGGAACGCGACCTTGATGTCGATCCCGCCGACATGCCGACAATCAAGTCGAGATCGCCGTCGCCCTCCAGGTCGATGGCTTCGATTGCTAGACCCTCAGCCACACCGCTGGTAACGCTGGAGAAATTTCCCTCTCCGTCATTGAGCCACAGCAGGTCTCGATTGCGCGACATGACGACGGCGTCGACATCTCCGTCGCCATCAAAGTCATCCAATACACCGCCGCGTCGTGCCGATGAGATCGTTGCGTCACTCTTGGAGAAGACAGCACCCGAATCGTTGAGCCAAAACGTTGCGGTCCCTGAATAGGGAATGAGTAACAAGTCGAGGTCGTCATCACCATCAATGTCACCCACTTCGATGCCTGCAGTATTGTCGTCAGCGGTAAAAGGTTGCTGAGCAACAAACTGCGCTGTTCCGCTGTTGAGCCAGATCGTATTCGTCGCGCCCCCAATGATGAGATCGATATCGCCGTCGTCATCGAAGTCGCCTAAATCGCCATCGAATTGGGCAGTCGCATTTGAGTAGCGGACTAACTCGGTAAAATGACCGGTTCCATCATTTGTCAATACGGCGATCGCTCGCGATTCTACGATGACAATATCTTGGTCGCCATCCTTGTCAAAGTCGGCGACAAGCCCCTTGGCATTTCCGCTGCCCTGTTGACTTACGATGCTGAAACGCTGGCCGGTATCGGAAAAATGACCATTGCTGTCCGATAGCAGGACTCTGGCCATCTGGTCATTTGTTATCGCAAACAAGTCATCAATATTGTCATTATTAAAGTCACCCACTGCCAATGCATCGTAGAAGGTGTTGCTCAGATCTTGACCACTCTCAATGAACACGCCAGTGCTTGGCTCAACGCTCAATAAACAGCGAGTTTCGAGCAACTCGAACTGCAACTGCGATGCACCACGTAAAGTGGGACCTGATCTACGGCTTCGGCGCCGGCGATGTTTCATTCTAAAGTGCCTCTAAGAAAATGCTCGTTGCGTGCTCGTGAGTGAGACGAGTTTGTCGTCGCGCTACATCAGCGCTGCGTATGTAAAATCTCTGTCGATCGCCATCGGCTTGGGAATTGCTGTGCTCAAAGCCGAATCGCATTGTGGACGATGCCGGTCTGAGGTGCAAGTTTATGCCGGTTGTATTCATAGTGAAACACAGGGAGTCCGTTGCCTGCAATCTGACTGAGGTATTGATCTTGTGGATTTGCAATTTAAGGCTGTTGCCGGATGTTCTCTATGGTTGCCTTAGCGTTCGGGCTGAGCCATGTAGCGCTGTAAAGCGCCGTCCTTACCCGGCATCAAGACCACGTACTGAATCTCGTCAGTCTTAAACCCGAGCGCCTTCGGGCGACGGGTCGCCGGTAGAACGACCACGTCGTAGAGTTCTTCGACGACGCCATTGACTTGTAGCCAGTGCACGACTTCGCCAGTCGTTAGGTCAACGACCAGGACTCCACACATGGCTTGACTCCGGCAACGGCTAAGGTTGTCTTCCAAAGGCAAATCCGAAAACGTCCGCTCCTGCCGGCACTTGGAAGTGGTTACCAAGGCATAGTGACCGGTCACTGCAAGGCCCCGTGCGTAGCCGGCGCAGAATGTCATGGGTTCAAATTTTCCGCAGGCGAGATCGACTCGGCCAAGATATCCGCTACCGGAGTCAAGCAGCCATAGTTCGCCGTTGATCAATCGCGGCGAGTGCGGCATCGAAAGTCCCTCGCAAACAATCTCTCCAGAATCCACATCAACGACCACCCCTCCTCCGCTGCGTTGGGCTCGCCAGCCCTCAGCAACATCAGTTTGTGCACAAACGGTCACGTAGCGAGGTCGACCATCTTGCATCGCGAGGCCATTGAGATGACATCGATCTTCGGGCACCAATTCGCTGACGAACGGCGGTTGCCAAAGCGGCTTGAAGCTGTATTGAGTGCTCGCTGTAGCCAAGCAGCTAAACAACGTGTTGGCAAAAACTGGCTCACCTGTCGCACTAACCCCGATGTCGTGGACGTCGATATCGCCGGTGGTGTAGCCGACTTGTGGAATATACAACCGATCGAATTCGCCGTCTGACTGACCTGGCAGCAGCGCATTCTCCAGACGCCAGAGCTGATACAGCGAACTGACCCAAATCGTCTGCCCATCCGACCACATGCCCATGCAGCGCGGAAATGTCCGCTCGAAACCGGCCAGGCTATTGTCCGCCTTGCGGCCGATTAAAAACAGCTTGCCGGCTTGATAGGTGGTGAACGCGATGCTGATATGTTGCTGCCCTAGCCACGTTGCGAAGTGTGGCGAGCTGCTGAGTTCGAGTGATGACCGCGAGTCTGGCGACGACAAATCACTGCTCACTAGCGACGAAAGTAAGTGAAACCATCGCGTCGGCTATCTATATCGACGTGAAAATCGAGCAATCAAGCCACCCGTCATTAACGACGCCAAGACCAGGGTCGAGGGTTCAGGTATGGCTGCCGACCTCACAAAACCAATCGAAAAGTCCGTCAAGACGGCACCAGAAGCACTATCAATTCCTCCATCAACTCTCACAGTTGTACTTACGGCAACTCTCGATATTCCATTGGGCAGTAGAAAGTTGTCGAAAAGTTGCTGCGCAACGTCGCCGTCGTTTATTACGAATAAGTCTGACGTAGGAGTGACGTCGGCAGCTTGCGGTGAAGAGAACGCCACCGTGCCGCCCAGGGGATTTAAGTTGCTGGCAACTTCGACGAAACTAGTGCCACTCGTGCCAAGCGTGCCACCGTCGATATCGAGCAAGACTTGCGATAGCTGCAGTTCTGGATTCAGCGATTCGACAACAAAGCTCAAGTCGAATTCGTACGATTCACCTTGCGCTAGTATCTGTGATGGCCCACTGATTGTGATATCCAGCAGCGATTGCAGCGAATCGGCCGTGGTATTTAAACCGACGGCAATTTCGCCTAACGCAGGGGCGCTCGTGCTCGTAGGGGCGACAATCAGGTCAAACTGCCCAAAGCGCAATGCCCCGTCGGAAATGACCGCTTCTTGGCCAACGAGTTGTTCGAGCGTGGCGGCATCGCCGAGGTCAATGTCGGCAGCGAATATGCGACACGGGCTGACTGGCAACGATAGCAGCATGGCTGCCGCAATGCCGACCCGTCTTGAGGCGATGATAGTGACTAACTGTTGATGCATTTTTGTCTTTCTGCAAATTGAATTGGTAGCGACTATTCTTTTTCCGTTGGCAAGGCTTGGTTTACACCTGCCTACGGAATGCGTATCGCGCAAGTTGAGGTGCTAATTCTTGCCGCGAGCAGGTCGATTCAAAACCGAGTGCCAAGTCCAACAATTCCGTCAACGCAGCTAGCTAGGCGGAACCAGCCCGCATGCACAACGCAAAAACGTTGGAACTACTGCTAAGATGCCGTAAATAGAATCAACGGCAGGGGAAAATCATTGGCATCAATGAAGGACGATTGGTCCTTGTTAGTAATTGCGGTGTGCAGCGGAGTATAATCTTTCACAGGCAATCATTTCAAGTAACAATACTGGCAAAACTGCGAAGGATTGAAAACCGTGCCCTCACCCCGTATCAGCGATTGGCAAGCTGTTGGTCCGAGGAACCGAATGTTCTCATGCGGCACGCCCCGAATTGTGGGAGCCCCAGAGTGGTAAAATCCGGGGCCACCCGGCCCGTTACGACTTAGGCTAACCCCCAGGGCCAGCGCGCACTTTTACGCAGTACAACAGGAAAGGTGACGACAGGAAAGGCAACAGGAACCCTTTTTCTGCCTCGTGTGTCACTCACCCACCATTATTGAGCGACTCCGTTCGCTCTTCCACCATGCCGGCCAAAAATCGTTGTAGAAAACGGCCACGCGGTAGCTTACATTCGGGGGTGCACGCTAGCGCTGTTGGCGTGAGAGTAGGTGGTGTCGGTCGTGTGACGGACGGAGACAGGATGACTGGGCAAGCGATGAATTGTGGGCGCCGGAAATTGACAACAATGAACTTAAAATCCACAATTTTTGCCCCTGTCGATTGCATTTGGGCCTACGAATCAAGCTGTTGGGCGACCCGAGTGGGTGCAAAAGTCGCTGATTTTTGCACCTCGATCGATTTTTGGGAAGCGCGACAAAATTCACTGAGCGAAATTTATTGACCAAAACTCTTGGCGGTTTCCACCACAAGTCTTTCGTCCCCCGAAACCAACCATTTTAACTTCTTTCCACTCCCCCCTCCACTCTCCAAAATGGGTTTTGTCCAAAACGTCGCCAACTGGTCGGTCAAAACCCAGGTACGAAATTCACGGGCGATGTGCGAAATCGACTGGAAAACAAGGGGTTTTAAGGATTTTCGAGCGAGACAAAATTCAGGGTTTTGTCCCCTCCAATCGTGTTGGCGATTTCGGGGTCAAAACGATCAAAACCAGGGACAGAGAACTGCCGCGCCCTAATCGGTAAACAGGCACAACTTCCGTGTGCCGACACTGTGGTGTCTGTGGAACGCGACGTTGTCATCGACAGGCAAGTCGTGTTGTGCCGATCTTCCCTGAGATTCGCAAGTACCTCGAAAAAGCATGGGAGCAAGCCGACGACGGAGCAATCGAAGTCGTTCCCCGTTGCCAGAGCGGAGCCGTGAACCTGCGAACCCGGTTGCTGGCCATTATTGAGCAAGCAGGGCTCTCACCTTGGCCAAAGCTGTTTCAAAATCTGCGGAGTAGTCGCGAGACGGAACTTGTCGAATCTTTCCCGGTCCACGCCGTTTGCTCATTGATTGGCAACACGCCGAAAGTTGCCAGCGAGCATTACCTGCAAGTGACCGACGACCACGTGAAAGGGGGCGTTGTTCAATTAGCACAATGTTGGTTCTCCGTAACGAGTAATGGGAGCGGGTCACCACCCGCGAAAGTTGTCGTTTGCAACTTCGGTCGATGCACAGCGATGGCGGTGCCGAACCTGCCGAACGTTTGCCATGCCATCTCTAATGCGTACAAAAAAATATTCCAAACACATGAAAAAATGGTTCCGCGTGTGAGTGTCTGTAAAAGGTTCGGCAGGTTCGGCGTTTGCATTTTTTTGCCTTGTTTTCCAGCGTTAACTTTGCCGAACCTGTGCAATTTCCAAGGTTCGGCAAGGTTCGGCATTGGCACCAAGGTTCGGCACTTTTGAGTGCGGTACGAGCCTATATGCGTTCCCCTTGCGTGCATCGACCTTTGTCAACATCACCATCGTGCCGTTACTGTGATAAAATGGGTCGTTTAGGAAGCGGCCCGCAATGACTCCCATCTTTGTTGCCTGTGAATGTGCCGAACCTTCGCCAAGATCGTTCGTGAGCAATCCGTGACGATCACAGAGCTTTACCAGTTCTTTTGGTAGCCAATCCGTTTGTTCCTGGTTCGCCATCTCCTGCACTAGCACAGCGAAATCACGACGCGTCTCGTCGAACGACGTGGCCGCTTCTTCAGCGTTCACCAGGAAGTCCGGCTGACCACATGATTCAAGAATCCCGCCGATCGTTGTGGCCCAGCCACGCTTGTTGAATCGTGACTGGCAGTTTGCCAGTCGACGACCAGACCGCTTCCACCGCTCGACCATGCCAATTAACTCTCCGAGCAATTCAGTGCGATGTTGCAGCGCGTACTCTTCAAGATCGGCGATGGCAAATCGGCGTCGCTCCGGATTCCCTTCGTACTCGAGATTCACGACACACGAGCGGGTTACGAGGTCACGGCTGAGCTCCGGCGTGTTTGCCGTGATGCAGAAGATGTGCGAGTTCTCAACGCGGATTTCTTGCGAGTACCCTAGCAACCGAAACGACAGGATGGGATCGGTAATCGAACGCTCGAGGCATGCCGACTCGACGCGAGTATTTCGGCCGCGGGACTTGGCGTTATCAATGACGATTGTGGTGTTGCCGCGATGGACGACCGCGCCGAGGCGTTTTTCGAACTCTTCATCGTTGGGGTTGTAGCTGACGGTAACCGTTGGATGGCCATCACGCAGGATAGCAATGATTTGGGCAAGAATCGATTTGCCGAGCCCCGGTTGGTTACCGGAAAAAAGTACAGCCGGCTTCGCTCCGACGAACATCGGCATGGTGATCGTAGTGAGCAGCATCGCCAAGTAGTTCGTACGGTCGCACGGCGACGTGAAGCAGAAGTCGCAAAGTAGTTCATCGAGGTGCTCGGTCGAATCGCGGCATGGGACCGGTTCGCCAGCGTAGTAGGTCTGTGATGCGGCGTGGTAACCTGGTGCAACCACTTCCCAGTCAGCCGTGTAGACCGGGTTACGGGTGTACAGCTGAATGCGAGGGAAGCGACTTTGCTCCTCGTGGTTATTAAGCCAAGTATTTCCGTAGTTGGTGGGAAGTGGCTTGTAACTTCCTCCCTTGGTCGTTGTAAAGTAGTACTCAACATGCTGGCTCAGCAGGCCCGCGAGCTCGTTGGGGTCGAGCACCGGTGAAATGTTGCCGCGCTGGACGACGACCAGTTGCTGTGCCCGCTGGTAACACTGATTGGTGGCAAGCAGAATGCCGGTCGTTTCAGCCAATGTTCTGGCTACTGGCATCGTCGTGGTGTCAACGATGATTGTGGGGGGGCCATCGGCAGGATCTTCGGTGCCAACTGTGTCTCCGTCGTCGATAGCCTCTGCGGATGCGGCTTGCTGCTTTGTCCGATGCTGATCGAACATTTGCAACCGCACGGTTTGTTCCGACTTTGACCACGTCAGATCGAAGTATTCACGACCCGCTTCCGCGAACTTGCCGATCGCGGCCACGCGAGACCATACTTCTTCCTTTTCGACACCCTCTCGAATGGCGTGGCAACAGACGGCAAAATCCGCTTGCGAACGATACCCTTTCTCGGCGACGGCGGCGGCAGTGATCTTGTCGTTGAGCTGATCCGCACGTCGACCGGTCAGTGGTTTGATAGTCGGCAGTGGCAGCGCCGCCACCACATCCCGCTTTCGTGATGCTTCGTTCTGCACGGCGAGATGTGCGAACTCATTGAGACAGAATCGCCGATGGGCGTCGCATTCAACCAGCGTTGTGGCCTTTGGTGCCATCCCGTTTCGCTGATTCTTGCGATTGAGTGTCCCTGGCAGCCGCAACAAACGCGACAGGTCCTGGGTGTGATCACCCCCAAGGGCTTTCGCTAGCCCCGCGATGACGCCTTGGATGTGTTCGGCCTTCGGGCTCAGCTCGCTCAGCTGACGCTGCTGATCCAAGTAGATGCGCTCATCATCCTCGACAATGTACTTGCGAGGTTTCTTGCGGCCATCTTTCTGAGTAACGAACTCTTTGAGCACCGCGGGCGGGTCACCAACGTCGTCAATAAGATACGGCTCGTCGAGCAGCCAGTAGAGATGGACTCCATTGCCCGAATTGACCATCATGGAAGGTCGTGGCAGCTTGGCCTGCGCCACTCGCCCCCAAGCTTCGTCGACTGTGCAATGATCAATGTCGACCCAGAGCGCACGTACCGTGCGAATCTGCCAGGCCAGATCAAACTGTCCGTTGGCACCGAATCGAGGGCAGACTCCGAAAAACAAATTGGTGCGATTCGTCTCCGCAAGTTCGACAAGCTGCTGCACAGTGAGCGCGATCAATTCCGGCGTCGCTCCGCGATGACACGTATTGCGGTAGTCGACGAGACTTTGCTTACGCTTTCCTTCGGTCCACGATTCGACCGGGCGGTACACCACGATGTCGTTCGGCTCGAAAAGAGTTGTCAGGAGCTGTGAGGCTTGCCTCGGATCATCCGTAGCGGCATCCAGTTGCGTACGCGCTATATCGGGGCGTTTGATCGCGACACTGTCCGAATCGTCCGTTTTCATGGTCCGCTCCCTACACGCCCATTTCATCGAGGTACCGTATCGCTTCAGCCTCGGCTTTCGCCTGCTGCCGCGTCGTGATGGGTGCTTGCGTCTCGCCGTTGGCGATCCGGGTCGTCCGCTGAACGAAGCGGTCGAATGCCTCTTCAGTGGTGAAGCGGCGGCCACCGATGCAGAAAGTCTCCAGGCGTTGACCTTTGACACCGCGCTGGGCCCAGCGCCAGACCGTGGAAACATTGACCCGTTGCTGCTGGGCCAACTTCGTCAGCGTCAGCCGATTTTCCGACATCAGCACCATGCCGACGGGAAGCAGACAAAACAGCCAAGAAAGAACGCTCATTGCAAACCTCGCTAGTTAATAAAGAAAAAAGCCATCCTTCACTTTGGATGGCTAAATCTTTACTGTTCCGCGACGAATGTCAGGAGCGTTTTAGGTGCACTTTGGGTGCAGTTTGGTTTTCGGCCGTCAGTCATCCAGGATGGGTGGTTTGTCCACGCGGTAATAGCCAACCCCGCGTTTATTCTTCACGAAACCGGCAGCTTGCAGTTCCTTCAGGCCACCAGCTCGAAAGAAGCGTGAACTGTCGCCATCGGATACTTCAAAGGCCAACGATTCCTTTGTTAGCCCTTGACCGTCCAGCGCTTTCATGATTTTGATTTGAAGAACCGTAAATGGCGTGCCGTCCGGTAGCGTCTCCGGGCCTGCGCCAACACCCTGCTGCCCGCCGGGTTTTATTCCGCGAACAGTCGCAGCGGCATCGCGGAGATGACTGGCAACACGCTGAAGGTCCGACTGGATCGATGTGTATTCGTCCAAAAACTCTGATTCGAAGGCCGCAAGTTCCTCCGGCATTTCTGATCGTTCTGGATAGTGTTCATGTTCTGGAAACAACTCTCGCAGCCGATCGTAGTGCCGCGCCGTGAGTTGCGGAATTGAATTGCGGACCCAATTAGTCTCGAGTGAGCCGTGCTCACTGCTCAGCAGCTTGCACGCCTTCAACTCGAGCTGATGAAACCGCTGCTTGACGGCTAAAACATTACTCCGCAGGTCTTCTGCAAAATCGACTGACACGCGAGCCTTGAGCCAGTTAATGCAGCTGTCGAAGTGGTAGCGCACGAGAGCGTGGTCGATTTCTCTCGCATCGGCTGGTTCCTTGTCTGACGTGTACGCAGCCCCCAGACGCGCAGCGCGATCAGCGTCGTACGAAATCCCCATTCGACGAGCAATTTGATTCAAGTTCATTGCGAGGGGTGTCAACCCTTCGTCGCACGGATTCCAGGGCGCATCATCGGGCATGGCAATCTCCAAAACAGCGGGCGACCAGCCGGCTGTCGTGGGGAGATTGCAATTCCCAGGACTCGCCGGCCGGTCTGTGTGGGAGCGACCCACCACCCGGTTCTGCACATGATGTTAACCGATCAGCCGCGCCACTTCGACTCCTTTGGCAACGTCGCGTTCGGCGTAAAGTTGAGTCGTATCGGCCTTTGTGTGTCCCAGCAGAACTTGTGCGGCCTCCAATCCAAACTTGCGACGCACCTCAGTTGCTGCCGCATGACGCAGTTGATTTGGCGACCAGCGATGTTGTTGGCGCCAAGATTTCAATTCCGACTCTTGCTGTGGTGACAGTTCGTCGCTCTCATCAAGTTGCGGATGGGGAAAAGCAAGGTCACAGGCCCGTGTGATCGCCCGTCGATAGGCGGCAACCTGATAGCGATTACCCGGCGTTCGTTTGGGAACCGGTTTGCGATTGGTGCCGGGACGGGCACCACAACTCAGACATCTGAGTTCTAGGCAAGGGGTCTTGGCAATAATTTTCAATTTTCTTGGGCGAGGTAGGGAATGATATCTGGGCAGCGTTGTTTCAGGTTGGCGATGTAGCGATCACAGTCGAATGGCTCTCGTGTCTTCCAGACG
>JBGSWC010000123.1:0-17932 GCA_041752635.1 Pirellulales bacterium
ATCGCCAACGTGTCGGCATGGCCCAGGCGCTGTTGCACGAGCCTGACGTGTTGATTCTCGACGAGCCGACCGCTGGCCTCGACCCTAACCAAATTCGCGAAGTCCGCAAAGTAATTCGCACTCTGGGCGAAACCAAGACAATTTTGCTGTCGACACACATTCTGCAAGAAGTCCAAGCGATGTGTAACCGCGTGGTCTTTATTAACGAAGGCCGTGTCGTTTTCGACGGCGCTCCTGAACAACTGGGCCAATCGGGCGAACAACTCGACAGCAAGTTCCACGAACTCACCGGCGTCGGCGCCTAAGAAGTGCATCACGCAAAACTGATAACTCTCAACTGAAAACTAACGACTCAAAATGAACTTCACCGTTCTCAGCGCGATATTCCGTCGCGATTTCATCAGCTACTTCTCTAGCCCGACGGGCTATCTGTTCATCTGCGCGTTCGTTTTCATGAGCGCCACCGCGACGTTTTTTCCGCCCGACTTCTTCAACAACAATCTCGCCAATCTCGATCAGCTCACGCGCTGGATGCCAGCCATCATGCTGCTATTCATACCGGCAATCACGATGAGTAGCTGGGCTGAAGAGCGTCGACAAGGGACCGATGAACTGCTGCTCACCATTCCGGCGACCGACATCGACGTCGTGTTGGGCAAGTACCTCGCGGCGCTAGCGATCTTCACCGTCTCGCTGCTGTTCAGCATGTTCAGCATCTTCTTGATCTTTGCCTATGGTCTTGGCGAACCCGACTGGGGGCTCTTTGCCTGCACCTTTTTCGGATACTGGTTGGTGGGTGGATCGTTGCTATCGGTCGGCATGGTGGCGAGCTTTCTGACCCGTAACCTCACGGTCGGCTTTGTCGTCGGTATGCTCTTTATCGCGCCGTTTGCCCTGGCCGGTGTGGCTGACTGGGTGGTGAAAGACCCCGCCACCGCACAGCTCATCAGTCGCTGGAGCGTCGCCCACCAGTTTCAAGACTTTCAGCGCGGCGTTATCAGCCTCGCTGGAGTGAGCTATTTCGTGATTCTTACGATCGTCATGCTCTATCTCTGCATGGTGCTCATCGGACGTCGGCACTGGGGCACTGGCGAAGAAGGCGACAGCCGCTGGGGTCACTACTTCGCGCGCTTCGCGGCCTTGGTACTGATCGCGGGGGGGCTCAATGTCATTCTCTCGAACTACGACCTACTTCGCTTCGACGCAACGGCCGAGAAAATCAATTCGCTCAGCGATAGCACCAGTAAAATGCTGGCCGATCTTCGCAAGAATGACGAAGTCAAACCAATTACGGTCGACGTGTTCGTCAGTCCCAAGGTGCCCAGCGAATACGCGGCTCAAAAACTCGACCTGCTCGGCACGCTTCGTGAAATCGAGTCGCGGTCTGATGGAAAGGTCAGGGCGAATGTCTACGAAGTCGAGACCTTTAGCCCACAGGCGCAAACGGCCGAACAGTCATATGGAATCGAACCACAACAGGTGAACACCACGGTCCGTGGTCGCCCTGATAGCGATGAAATCTTCATGGGCCTGGCTGTTACCAGCGGACTCGACAAGGTCGTCGTGCCGTTCGTCGACAAGGGCATTTCACCCGAGTACGAACTGGTGCGGTCGATTATGACTGTCGCCGATGCCAAGCGCAAAAGGGTCGGCGTCGTCTCGACCGGCGTCAACATGTTTTCGGAATTCTCGATGCAAGGCCCATCGCCCAAGTCGCAGATTATCACCGAGCTCGAAAAGCAATACGAAGTCGTTCAAGTCGATCCGAGCGAACCAATCACCGACACTTTCGATGTGTTGCTCGCGGTGCAGCCTTCGCAGCTCACGCCCGACGGAATGAACAACTTTCTCGACGCCATAAAACGTGGTCAGCCGGTCGCTATTTTCGAAGACCCACTCCCCACGCTGTGGCCTGGCGCCGTCGCGACCGGCGAACCGAACGTCCAAGGGGGCGGACCGATGGCCATGTTCGGCGGTGGTGGACAAGAAGTGCCTAAGGGGAATCTCGACGCCCTGTGGGACCTACTCGGTGTGCGATTGCTCGGGTCTTCGGGGTCGATGTTTGGCGGACCCCGCACGATCGATGTCGTGCTGCAAGACTATAATCCCTACAACCAGTACCGGGCTTTCTTTACCAATCAATTCGTCTTTGTCGACGAGGGGCTCGCCAGCACCGACGATGTCACTCCGTTCAACCCCGAGAGCGAAATTGCCGAAGGGATGCGGCAGGTCTTGTTCCTTCGCCCCGGCGCGATTCTCAACGATGAAGCGCCGAATCGCGAGGTCACTGCACTTTGTTCGACCGGCACTTCGACAGTTACCGCTCCCTATACTGCGCTCCAGCGTTTCGATCCCAACGACGCGCTGCAAGTCGACGAAAAGCAATACACCAACAAGTCGTATCTGATGGCGGTGGCCGTCGAGGGCGAAATCGAAGCCGACGCCGACTTGTCGCTTAAAGCTCCCGGCGATTTAGGATCGGAAGCAGACGACAGCAAAGACGACGTGCCGCTCGAAAAACGTCCGCTCAAAGCGGTTGTCGTCTCCGATATCGACTGTTTGGGCGATGCCTTCTTTTTCCTTCGCGCTCAAGGCGATCGGGGCGATGGTATGCCCGAGTTGACCTTCCAAAACGTGTCGTTCGTACTCAATGTGCTCGACTGGCTCGCCGGCGACGAGCGATATATCGACTTACGCAAACGAAGCCGGGCCCATCGTTTCCTCACCGGTATCGATCGGGCGACACAGGATTATCGGACACAGTTTCAAGAAGTCGAGAAAGCACTGGGAGAGGAGGCGGAAGCGTCGATTGAGACGGCTCGCTCCGAGCAGACCGACGCACTCGACAAACTCGCAGCGCGAACCGACCTTACGGCCGAACAAAAGAGTTTTCTCGAACGCCAAATCCGCGCACGAATCGGCACCAAAGTCGAAAACAAAGTGAAGCAACTGATTGACGAGCGCGACAAAGAAATCCGCCAAGCACAACGGACCCTCGAACAACAAATTGCTGGCGAACAAAATAAATACAAGCGGTGGGCATTGTTGCTGCCGCCGATTCCGCCGATCTTGCTTGGCCTCTACGTCTTCTTCCATCGCCGCACTCGCGAACGCGAAGGCGTTTCAAAGCGAAGACTTCGGTTTTTGAGCGAAGAGGACAAGAAGTGAGCGAGAAAAATCAATAAACCAGTTGCCGAGTTGATTAGCGTGAAGAAATACAGGTCATTCCCGCGCAGGCGGGAATCTAGATGGGACGCACTTGATCTAGATTCCCGTCTGCGCGGGAATGACGAAGACTCGGCTTCAAAAGAATCATTTTAATAACGAGTATTGTTGCCATGAGCGAAACGAATCGCACAGCTATCTACTTTGCCGCGGCACTTGTCGTGGTGGGGCTCGCCATTTTTACGCAACCCAGTTCGTCGCGTTTTGACGTGCAAGAAATGGTGGGCGAGCCACTGGTCGACGAATTCGAACTCGACGCGCCGAAGCGACTGTCGGTCACCAGGGTCGATGCCGAGACCAGCGAGCGGCGCGATTTTGAAGTCGCCGAACGTGGCGGCAACTGGACCATTCCCAGCAAGGGTGGCTACCCGGCCGACGCGACTGACAACATGGTGAATGCGGTCGAGGGTGTCATTGGGCGTCAGATACTGGCGGTGGCGACCGACGAACCGGGACGCCACGCCGAGTTTGGTGTGCTCGACCCCACAACGAGCGATTCGGCCGCCGATGCCGAGTCGGTCGGCACCCGGGTCAAGCTGACCGGTGCCGACGATAAGGCTTTGGCCGATGTCATCATCGGCAAAGAGGTCAAAGAAACCGACGGCAAGCAGCGTTATGTTCGGCTCGCGTCGCAAGACGTAGTGTATGTGGTGGAAATCGATCCGAGCAGCTTTTCGACCGACTTTGGCGATTGGATCGAGAAAGATTTGCTCAACCTCAACACGATGGAAATCGCCGGTATCGATATCAACGACTACTCGGCAGCGATGGAGTTTCGCCTCACTAACCAAGGCTTACGGCCGATTGTCACACAAAAAGATCGTGGTCGCTACGAATTAAATTATGACGACGAGAATTCTAAGTGGCAGGTCGTATCGCTCGAGTCGTTCGACGAAGCGGCTGGCAAATACGAGCCATTCGAGCTGGGCGAGGGCGAAGAACTCAACGACGACTCGCTTCGCGAACTTCGCAATGCACTAGCCGACCTCAAGATTGTCGATGTCGATCGCAAGCCAGCCGGTCTGAGTGCCGATCTCAAGGCGGGGGCCGACTTTATCAAAGATCAGACAGTCGTCCAAAATCTGGCCGCGCGGGGTTTCATTCCCGTTGGCGGGTCGAATGGGACAGAAATCCTCTCGTCCGATGGCGAACTGATCGTCACTCTCAACAGCGGTGTCGAATATGTATTGCGCTTTGGTGACATCGAACAGACCGACGCAGTCGCCGGCGACGCTGGCGACAAAAGCGGTGACGAGGCGACCGTCGAAGACGACGAAAACGACGGCACGCTAAGTCGCTACCTCTTCGTGATGGCTCGCCTCAACGAAGCGGCCATCGAGCGGCCCGAACTTGAAGAGTTACCACCACTGCCGGAAGAAAAATTTGCCGACGAAACCAACGACGCCGAAGGGGAAGTCGAGGCTGAAGGGGAGGGCGAGGCTCCGGCCGAGCCTGAAACCGCAGGCGAAGAGCAGGGCGAAGCCGCAGGCGGCGGGGCCGACGCACCGAAGAAGCCAACCAACGCCGACGAAATCGCCAAGATCAAGGCCGTGCGAGCCGCCATCGAAGATCGCAACAACGCGGCGCTTAAGCAATTTGACACCGAGCTGGCCGACGCACGCGAGCGAGTCGAAGAACTCAACCGCCGCTTTGGCGATTGGTACTACGTGGTCGGCAACGACGTCTTCAAGAAAATTCACCTCTCGCGCGACCAAATCATCAAATCAGCCGCCGACCCAGCGGCTGAAGTTGACGAGTCATCATCGCCGCTTGGACTACCGGGCGGTCCCATCCCCGGCCTCCCCGGCCTGCCGACGATTCCCCCGATGACCGACAATCCTGCTACCCAAGCGGAGGGTGAGGCTCCCGCCGAACCTGCAACCGAAGCGGAAGGCGAGGCTGCTGCCGAATCAGCAGCCGATCAGGAGGGTGAAGCTGCTGCCGAACCTGCAACCGATGCGGAGGGTGAAGCTGCTGCCGAACCAGCAACTGAACCGGAGGGCGAGGCTGCCGCCGATCCTGCTTTGGAAGAAGAATCGAAGGCTCCTGTGGAGAGTGAAGCCGAAGCAACCGACGACGATGCGCAGCCGTAGTGCATAGCCGTGTTACTCTAATCAAACTTCTTCGTTCGCCACCTCTTCGCCTAATTGGCGCAGCAAATCGAGCGTGAACAATCCCGAACTATGCCCGTCGCTGAAGGCGATGCCATAAGCGTAGTTGCCCGTTGGCTTCATACTGGCGATGGTTGTTGGTCGGGCTTCTGCGGGCGAGAGTATTGGCAATTGCAGCGCCGGCGGTGGAGGGGCGCTTCGCTTCTCGCGGCACGTTGCGCAGGGGCAAGCGTTGCGTAGCTCAGTAGCTCGATAACGTCGTTTCTTGCCATCTGACCAATCAATGATCAGCCCTCCCTCATCGGTTTTGGCGAGTTGGGTGGGAATTGGGGGCATCGGCATTTGATTCTTCGGTTGTGGTGATCGACCGAATTATGTCCCGCTGCGAGGCACCCGACTAGTGCTTTGTTCTGAATGAAAATTCGGGTTGGGGCCGCTGGCTCGCTGGTGCAAGCCCTTGCGATGCCTACGAAATTCGCGCTTGCGTTGACGATCTGCGAGCATCCGCGCCCATCTGCGTTCCCTCGATTCGTCGCTTCGCTAGCCGTCGAACCGTCTCGAGCGCGTGTGGTGAATCGAGTCACCAAGCAACATAGCGCCGATGTAAGCCCAGACGATGACGAAGGAGATGCCAAACAGAATTTGCACAAAGTGATACGACACGGGAAAGCCTCGCAGCCAATAGGCGGGTTCGGGGGGCGCATCCATAACGCGCGGGGTGGCTTTCCGTGCCATTGGTAGAGCTATCGGCACGAATGAACCACAGACGTAAGTCCGCCGTGTGACGGCGTCATTCGCTTTGTAGGCAGAATAACCGGGCGCTGCGCATAAGGGTCGGCCGGGTAGGGGGGGTAAGGCGAAGGCCTCATGGCAACGGTATGCGGTCTGTTTCCCCCGAACGCTGTCCCCTCGCGTAGCGCAATAAACCGACATTTTCTCACCAGTTCGTAGTAGAAATTGGCCGCGCGAGATGCTAGTTTAGTGTTTGCAGTTAGTGAACAAGCGTTCACTCGTCGTGCACAGCCAGTCTCGTGCTTTTTGCGAAGGAAACAGCCGCATGGACCGTCGTCAAACCGCGTCGCCCCAGAGCCCCCTGCGTGAATCGTCGCGCGAGTCATTGCGGTCGCCCGACCGCCGCCAGAAGCCCACCGATGGGGCCGACGAATTTCTCACGCCGTTCGACGATGAGGCATGGGACGTTTTCTTGCCTGACGGCGACCTCGAACCGATGCCCGATTTTGGCGACCTGTGGTGGGACACGGCCGACGAATAATTGTCGCGGAGCCGGATTCGCGACAATTCGGGGCGTCGTCGATAACGCTTCGAATTCTTGCGAATCCGGCCACGAAAGTTCACCGCCTCGCAACCGGAACTGACCGAACCCACCTAACGTTTAATTCCCTCCTCACACAAGCAAAGGAAACGACCCGTGGTGAGCCAACAACTTGTCGAAGAAATTAAGCGACTGCTCGATGAAGATTGCTGGTCGCAGCGACGCATTGCCAACCATCTGGGTGTGAGTCGTGGGCTCGTCGGTTTGGTAGCCTGCGGGAAACGGGGACTTCACGGACACGAGACGGCATTGCGCACCGACGCTGAGGCGAAGCCGCCGGGCCGGTGTCCCTGTTGCGGCGATTTGGTGAAGTTGCCCTGCGTTGCCTGTCGAGCTCGCGACTTTGTGCGTCGTCGCAAAGAGTTGCTAACTTGTGTCGAAGGCGACTCAGGCGACGGTTACGACCAACGTCGCGTCGCATGAGCAGGCGATAAGAGTTGCCCAGTTGTTGCGACCGAATCGACCGACCTGATTTCGACAGCACTTTTAGCCGGCTGTCGTTTCGATCCGCCACCGAGTCGGCCAAAAGGTGCTAAGCTTTGGCGGCTTTCCACTTGGCCACCAAACGGCACGCGGCCGCTCTCCGGGGCGGCCGCGTCTGTTTATAGCTTTCAGCGATCGTAGTCGGCATCGCCGGCTGTTTTTCGCAACGCAAAAGTGCCGCTTCCGGTGACTTTGAAAATGCTGACGGCTGACCGCTGAAAGCTGATCGCTTCTCTGGGCGATTGCTGCCCACGACTGGCCCCGTTACACTGCTTTCAGGCACATATTGGTGCGCACGGATTGTGTGTGCATCGTTCTCATACAATGCACTGTCAGCAGGAGTTTCCCCGATGAGCGAGGTAGCCAAACTCACCGTCCGCGACCACCAGATAGAATTGCCGGTGGTTGAGGGAAGCGAAAACGAAGTCGGTATCGACATCGCCAAACTGCGGTCGGAAACCGGCGCGATCACCCTCGACGAAGGGTACGTTAACACCGGCTCGACCACCAGTGCGATCACGTTTCTCGACGGCGAAAAAGGAGTGCTGCGTTATCGCGGTTACCCCATCGAACAACTCGCCGAACATTGCGACTTTGTCGAAGTTGGCTACCTGCTGATGAAGGGGGAGCTGCCGACCAAAAGCGAGCTCGACACGTTTCAAGGCAAGCTCAGCGGGTTTCGCAAACTTCCCGACGAGATGACCAGCTTCTTCGCAGGCTTCCCCAAAGACGCCCACCCGATGGCCACCCTCTCGGCCGGTGTGCTCGCGATGAGCAACTATTACCAGCGGCTGCTCGACGTTCACGACGACGAAAAAGTCGACGAAGCAGTGATGCGGATGTTGGCCAAACTGCCGGTTATTGCTGCCTATGCCTACCGCAACACGGTCGGCCAGTCGCCGCTCTTGCCCGACGAGGGACTCGATTACTGCCGCAATTTCTTGCGACTGATGTTCGCCAAAGAAGGTGAAGATTACCAGTCGCCCGCCGAATTAGTTCACGCGCTCGATATGCTGTTGATCGTCCATGCCGACCACGAGCAAAATTGCAGCACATCGACCGTCCGCATGGTCGGTTCGGCCGACACCAACCTGTTTGCCTCGATATCGGCCGGCATCTGTGCTTTGTGGGGGCCGCTGCATGGCGGAGCCAACGAAGCCTGTGTCAATATGCTCGAAATGATTCGCGAAGATGGGGGCAACGTCGGCAAATATGTCGACATGGCGAAGGACAAATCAAAAAGCTTCCGCATCATGGGATTCGGTCACCGCGTCTACAAGAACTACGACCCCCGCGCGGCAATCGTCAAGGCAGCCTGCTACGAGGTCTTGAACAAACTCAAGATTAACGACCCAGTGTTCGAGATAGCTCAAAAGCTCGAAGAGGTCGCCGCGACTGACGAGTATTTTCTCGAGCGGAACCTCTACCCTAACGTCGACTTCTACAGCGGCGTGTTGTACCGCGCGATGGGCATTCCGCCGAAGATGTTCAGGGTGTTATTCGCGATGGGCCGCCTGCCGGGCTGGATCGCCCACTGGCTCGAAATGCACAACAGCCCCGGCAAACGCATCAACCGCCCACGGCAGATTTACACGGGCGAGGTCGAGCGGAATGTGGTGCCGATGAGCGAGCGAGGGTAGAATGTCGTTATGAGCGAATTTCGTATTAACAACGTGCCCCCCCAAGTGTTGGCGGCTCTGAATAACGAGCGTGAGCGCCGGGGGAAGTCGATGGACGAAACGGCCGTCGAGATTCTTGCTTCTGCACTGGGTGTGCAACTTCCTGGACACAAGAGCAACGGCATCGCCAAACTCGCCGGTGGCTGGACTGAAAAGGAACTCGCAGAGTTTGAAGCAGCGATTGCGTTGACTGAGCAGATCGACGCGGAAGCGTTCAGCAGCGATGACGGACAATGGAGTATTCCCGCTGGCTTTGGTTTTTTGCGTAACGCTTCGGCGGAAGAGTTAGCCGACTTCGATCAGTGCATTGCTGAGCCAGTAAATTTGTCGCGGCGGGAGCCAACTAAAGAGTGCGGACAATAATCGGAGAGAGCCGATTGCCTCGATTCTCTCTCCGCACACTGCTTATCGCCTTTACCATCTTCGCCGTTGCTGCCGCGCTACTGAAAGTTTCGTCTCTCTGGTGGCTGAGCAAAGTCGTCATGCTCGGCGGTGTTGCGTTGCTGGTCGACCCGCGTGGCGAACGACTGGGGCGAGTGTTGCTATATTCGATCACCGTCGGATTAATCTGCGACTTGACCATGTTGCGATTTCATGACGCGATGAACACAGAAATCCCGACTTTGCTCTTGATCTCGGCCGCGTTCAGCATCGTCATTGGCAGCGTGTGGTGGCTGTTTCTTTCTCGCATTCAGCGGATGATTCGCGAAGGATAATGGTTCTCTTTGTCACACGGCACCGCGTAATCACGCACAGCCGTCAACCACTCGCTTCACCTAGCGAAACCAACCCTTCCGCCAGAAATAACCCACCATACCGAGTGCCGTCGCCCCCATGAAACCCAGCACAATCGGATACGACCACCGCGAATGCAGTTCTGGCATGTGGTCGAAGTTCATGCCATAGATGCCCGCGATGAAAGTGAGCGGGATGAAGATGCTCGCCATGATTGTGAGCACTTTCATCACGTCGTTTGCGCGATTCGCAATCGACGACATGTAGGTATTGATCAGGCTGAGCGACATTTCGCGATACATTTCGGCGACTTCCGAGGTCTGCATGCAGTGGTCGAGCGTGTCGCGCAAGTGAGTCCGCACAAACTCAGTCACCAGCGGCGTCTCTTCGCGCATTAGTGCCGCTACCGCTTCGCGCTGGGGCCAGATACCGCGTCGCAAATTGATGAGTTGGTTTTTCGCCTCGTTGAGATTCCGCAGTAGATCGGGCGTGGGATTAGTAATCACGGCTTCGTCGAGCCGATCGAGTTGATCGCCAACGAGTTCGAGTACGGGAAAATAGCCGTCGATGATCGTGTCGGTAATCGCATAAACGAGATAGTCGGAGCCGTGATGACGAATCGCTCCCTTTTTGGCGCGAATTCGCTTTCGGACCGGATCGAGCACATCGCCATAGCGTTCTTGAAAGGTCAGCACGTAGTGCGCGCCGAAGACGATGCTTACTTGTTCCATATCGATTTCGTTGTCATCGTCAACCTGGACCATACGTACAACGATCAGCACTTGATCGTCATAAACCTCAGTCTTGGGTCGCTGGGGAACGTTGACAACGTCTTCGAGCAGCAGGCGGTGAAAGTGAAACTTCTCGCCGATACTCTGCATCAGCGACTTGTCGCCAAACCCTTGTACATCGATCCAGGTGACCGACTCCGCGTCGAAAGCGGAGTCGAGTTGATCGATCGAAGTGATCTCCAACTCTTCGACACCGTCGGGACGATAGTGGATAGCTTGGATACGCGGCGGCGGGGCCTGTTTGGGAATGACGAGAGTGCCGGGGCTCGCGCCGACTTTGGGATGCCGTTTGCGGAAGAGCATGGGTTGGATCGAAGGTTGAACTTGGTCGAGAATGTTAGCATAGACGAAGATGGTCGTCGTTTATAAGTGCAGATGGGTGTCGAAGGTGCTAGGAGCAAGTGCTTGTGACTATACTGTTTGGTGACTTGTTCGCAGCGAAAACTGAACCGGAGAGCGGTATGACTTTGATTCGATTAGGTGTGGCGTTGTTGGCAGTGCTGTTGAGCGCACCGGCTTGCATGGCGGCTGACTACGATGTCGTAGTTTACGGCGGAACGTCGGCGGGCGTGGTCGCGGCGCTCAAGGCCGACAGACTTGGTCATCGTGTCGTCCTCGTCTGTCCCGAAACGCGTATTGGCGGCATGACGACCAACGGGCTCGGGTGGACCGACTCGGGAAACAAGAACGTCATCGGCGGCATGGCGCGCGACTTCTATCGCGAAATCAAACAGCACTACAGCAACCCGTCGGCGTGGACTTACGAACAGCGAGATAAATTTTCGCGCTACCGCCCCGATGACGACGCGATGTGGGTTTTCGAACCGCACGTGGCGCTCGCGATTTATGAGCGTTGGCTTAAAGAATCGGGGGTGACGGTGATTCGCGATGCCTGGCTCGATCGCGAACAGGGAGTCGAGCAGCGTGATAACAGAATCGTCGCTATCACGACACTCGACAAGCAACGCTATGCGGGGCGCGTGTTCATCGACGCAACTTACGAAGGCGACCTGATGGCTGCCGCCGGGGTAAGTTACACCGTCGGTCGCGAAGCCAACAGCAAATACAACGAAACTCTCAACGGAGTGCAAATCAAGAACGCCACTTCGCACCAATTCAACAAGCCGGTCGATCCGTTTCGCACACCGGGCGAACCGACGAGTGGATTGTTGCCGCGAATCAGCAACGAACCACCGGGCGAGGAAGGTGAAGGCGATCGGCGTTTGCAGGCCTATTGTTATCGAGTCTGTCTCACAAATGTCGCCGAGAATCGCGTCGCCTTTCCTCAACCCGAAGGCTACGACGCGACGCAATATGAACTATTGCTGCGGTATACGTTGGCGGGCTCCCGGCACATGTTCGGGAAGTTTGACCCTATGCCTAACGGCAAGACCGACACCAACAACCACGGTGCGTTCTCGACCGACAACATTGGCTACAATTACGACTATCCCGAGGCTAGCTACGAGCGAAGGCGCGAAATTCTCGACGAACACAAGCGCTACCAACAAGGCTATTTTTTCTTTCTGGCCAACGACCCCCGCGTTCCTGAAGATGTGCGGACGCGGATGTCGCGCTGGGGACTCGCGAAAGATGAGTTTGTTGATAGCGGAAACTGGCCACAGCAAATCTACGTGCGCGAAGCACGTCGTATGGTAGGCGACTTCGTAGTCACAGAGAATCACGTGCGCCGCACGTTGCCCACCGACCGATCGATCGGCCGAGGATCCTACAACATGGACTCTCACAATGTGCAGCGCTATGCGATGCAAAAAGACGACGGCACCTGGGTTGTACGCAACGAGGGAGATGTGCAAAAGAGTCCCGGTGGCGACTATCCGATCGACTATGGAGCCATCGTGCCTCGCCGCGGCGAATGCGAAAACTTGCTCGTGCCCGTTTGCGTTTCGTCGAGCCACATCGCTTATGGTTCGATTCGCATGGAACCAGTCTTTATGATCTTAGGCGAATCAGCAGCCGAGGCGGCTCACTTGGCGATCAATCGGGATATTGCGACGCAGGATGTCGCCTACGATGAGCTACGCCGGCGGCTTGTCGAGGCGGGGCAGGTGCTCCAGTAGGCTCGCCATCGGGTGAGAATTCTCGCAAGCGGTTGACATTTGCCAAAGCAGCCGCTATTCTTCTACCGATACTAGGCTAGGCGAGCGGATTCGAAAAAAACGGTTCCGCTTGTCTGCGATCAAAAATTGCTAGGTTTTCGTTGGACGAGACTCGAGTGCTCGTCTGAAAAGGCCGGCAGATCACTTCGGTGGTCTGCCGGCCTTTTTTTGTGCCTTGACACTAAAACAGGACGAGGAGTTTCCATGCACTCGCATGAAGAAGTTGAGCTATTGCAGCTTTCGTCGCTTGAATTGTTGCGGCGTAAGCTCGACGTTCGTGATTGCCGCGTCGACGTGAGCCAGGTATTGGTGATTTGCGGCACCAACTGGCCCCGGCACACATTGTTCAGGCTATCGGAAACCGGCGCGCTGTTATTGCGGTCGCCAAGCGGACTGCTGCGGCGATCACGACTTGAATTGCGTGAAGTGCTCGAAGCGCTTGCCATGCTTGCCGAGCGGGAGCAAGAAATTAGTGTCACGGTCTGTGCATCGACACTCGCCGGCGGCGATGCAAGGCCGATTGACAGTTGGCGATCTTGCTTTCGTCAGTTCAGCAAACAGGGCGTGGCAATTCGCCAGCAGCTTTGCGCGACACTGCAAACACTTAGCGAGGCCGTGTCGGATCATCTGCCATTGGCCGACTGTCAGATGAGTGTCGGCGCAATGCTCTACGCCGCCGAGGCCGACAGTTTCTTGGCATGGGACGTCGCGCAGCAAAAATTTGTTTCCATTGATCAGCCTTTCGATCTTTTTAACCCTCCAACAACAACGACAATCACCAACAACAGAATCAACATGACCCACCACATAACGGTCGCCAAAGGCGACGGCATTGGCCCCGAAATCACCGATGCGACGCTTCGCATTCTCGAAGCCGCTCAGGCGCCGCTGACCTACGACGAGATCAAGCTCGGCAAAGATGTTTATCTTGACGGCAATACGTCGGGGGTGCCCGACGAAGCCTGGGAAACAATTCGTCGGAACAAGTTGCTGCTCAAGGGGCCAATTACCACTCCCCAGGGAAGCGGATACAAGAGCGTCAACGTCTCGATCCGCAAGACCTTCAACCTGTTCGCCAATGTTCGCCAGTCGAAGTCGTACGCGCCATTCGTTGCCTCGCCTCACCCGGGGCTCAACCTGGTCGTTATTCGCGAAAACGAAGAAGACCTCTATGCCGGCATCGAGCATCAACAGACGCAGGAAGTCACTCAAGTGCTGAAGCTCATCACTCGGCCAGGAAGCGAGCGAATCGTTCGCTACGCGTTCGAGTACGCGCGTGCCTACGGTCGCAAGAAGGTCACTTGCATGACCAAAGACAACATCATGAAGTTGACGGATGGTTTGTTTCACCAAGTGTTCGATGAAGTTGCCGCAGAGTACAGCGACATCGCAAGCGAACACCAGATTATCGACATTGGTACTGCGAAGTTGGCGGCAATGCCCGAGCAGTTCGACGTGATCGTCACGTTGAATCTCTACGGCGATATTCTCTCGGACGTGGCGGCCCAAATTGCCGGTTCGGTCGGTCTCGCGTCGAGCGCTAATGTCGGCTCCGAGATCGCCATGTTCGAAGCCGTCCACGGTTCGGCCCCCGATATCGCCGGTCGCGGCGTGGCGAATCCCTCGGGACTGTTGCTCGCGGCCACGCAAATGATGGTCCACCTCGGCGAGTCAGACGTAGCCGAGCGAATCAAGAATGCGTGGCTCTGCACGATTGAAGATGGCATCCACACGGCTGATATCTATCGCGAACGGCTTAGTACGCGCGAGGTTGGCACCGCCGACTTCACCCAAGCCGTGATCGATCGCCTTGGCAATCAGCCGAAACAATTGGAAGCGGTTACCTATCAATCGAAGGGCATTCACATTCCCGTGGCGGTAACGCCCAAGCGCGAAAAGAAACTAGTTGGCATCGACGTGTTTCTCGATTGGGACGAATCGGGACGCGATCCCAAGGAGCTCGCTGCCATTCTCGAGCCTTGTGGCGGTCCACTTGAGCTGCGACTGATCACCAATCGCGGCGTGAAGGTTTATCCCAAGGGGGCCGCCGAGACGTTCTGTACCGACCACTGGAGATGTCGATTCAAAGCGACCGGCCCGATCGACTATCGCGCGGCGATGGGTGTGCTCGCACGAATCACCGAAGCCGGGTGCGAAGTCATCAAGACCGAAAATCTGTATGAGTTCGATGGTCAGCCAGGCTACTCGCTAGGGCAGGGCGAGTAACTGTGAGAGCAAGCAACCAGGGCCGCCTGTCGAGAAAAGCGACAGGCGGCTAGCGGTCGACGACGCGGTCGAGTGTGAACACGATGATCCGCTCGCCCGTTTTGGTGCTGATGTCGGTGTGTAAACTTACGACTTCGGCGCTGAGAATATCGCGGACAATCGCCTCCAGCAGCGGTCGCCCTCGTTCCAGCAGTTCCTGTCGAACTTGCTTGATGAGATAGCGCCCCCGTTCGCGCGTTTCGACCTCTGCCAGCTTATGCTCGGCAGGGGTTAACACATCGCCGAGTCGAACGAGCACTAAATCGCCGAGCAAGAAGGTGCGGGCCTGCAAGGGGCCGCGGCCCATGTACTCCTTCTCGAAACGAACGATGGCGTCGCTGATTTCTCGTTCGGTTGGCGATTGATTTGGCATGATGCGGATTCTGTCGTTCGACACTCGGGGCACGCGTCAAAGTATCTAACCACTAGATTTCGTTTACAACCGCCGGAGCGTTAGCCCACCATCGACAGTCAACACCTGGCCCGGTGCGTAGCTCAGTTCACCGCTGGCAAGCAGCGCCACCGCGCGGCCGATGTCGGATGGTTCGCCCCAGCGAGGTTCGACGAGCAAGCCATCGGCAATCATCGCGTCATATTTGTCCTGGACGCCGGCCGTCATGTCGGTCGCGACAATGCCGGGGCGAACTTCGTAGGCAGTCGAGTTGAACTCTGCGAGCCTGACCGCCCACAACTTGGTTGCCATGCTGGTGGCAGCGCGGCTGAGGCAGTATTCACCCCGGTTGATGCTAGCAAACTCGGCCGAGACGCTGCCGATGTTGATGACGCAGCCTCGAAATGTCGTGTCGGCAGTGAACTGATCGCGAAAGACCTTGGCGACCAATTGCGTGAGAAAATAGGGGGCCTTGAGATTGACGTCCATCACCAGGTCGTAAGAGTCTTCGCTAGCCTCCATGATGTCGGTCCGCACGGGCGGAGCGATGCCGGCATTGTTCACCAGCACGTCGAGGTGGCCGAAATGGTTGATGGCAGCGTCGACGAGTTGCTGTCGCGACTCACGGTCGGCGACATCGCCCGCGTGGTAAACGACCTTGGGACCGATCGCGCGAAGCTGCTCAATGGTTTCGCTGACACTCGACTCTGGTCGACGGCCACTGACAACGATATTAAAACCACGCGTTGCGAGGGCGGTGGCGATCCCCAACCCGATCCCGCGTGTTCCACCGGTTACGATTGCGACTTTGGTAGCAGACATAAATCGATTAACGTGCTGATACTTCTCCGACGAGCGGTAGCTCGTCGGCTATTGGACTGACAACTGAAAACTAACAACTCAAGACTCAACCATCCGCAAAGAATGTGTAGTACGCTTCTTGCTTCGCCACTCGCTGGACGTAAAGCGCCGCCTCGAGCAAATGATAATCGCCCCACAGCGCCGACTCACTATGGGGGATGTTGCTTCCCTTGGGAATGTAATCCCAACCACGCGGTCGATGATAGACCGTGTGGAGCAGCAATCCTTGGTGATACTTGTCGGTCGATAGGTAGGGTTCATCGAGCAAGGTTGCGAGCGTTGTTAGTCCAGCCTGCCAGTAGCGATCGCCCGCGTCGCTATCGCCATGCCTTTGCAGCCATCGCCCCAGTCGCAACAAGCCTTGGCATGTGATGGCTGCGGCCGAGCTGTCGACCGGTTCGTGGTCGTTGAACGGATCGGCGGGGCGATTCAAGTAGTCGCCCAGGTGAACGAGCCCCGGCGCGCCGGTGTCCCAATAAGGAACGCCATCGGTCGGCGTGTTATCGATGTAGAAGTCACAGACCGCGCGAGCGGCTTTCACACAGGCTGATTCGATCGACGGTCGGCCACCGAATTTATCGAGTTCTTCGTCGCTGCGTGTCGCGAGCCATTCGAGTTGCTCGGGATAGCCAAGGGCGATCCAACTGAGTCCACGCGTCCAAGTCGTGAAAGGCGAGTATCCTTGCTGGCTGTTGGGGCAGCGATAGTTACCGTCGTTCGCATTGAAAATGCTTTCGTGCGCGACCCGGCCGGCCACATCGTAAGTGTCACGCCCTTCGCCGTAATAGACGCTGTAATTGGCTGTGGTGCGTGCATGTTGCAGTAGGCGATCGAGCAACGACGTGCGGGCGTCGTTTTCGCCCGCCATCGCCTGCCCCAATTCATGAGCGACGGCCAATGCCCGTAGCGACCGAATTGTGTCGCAGAATAGCGAATGCGGACCGTTGAACGAATAGATGTAGCCGCTACCGTCGGAGGTCTTGCTCCAGCGTCCCGCCTGCACGGCCCCCGATGCCGCGAGGGCGAGTTCATAGAATCGCAGCTCTCCCTCGTCGTGAGGAGTGCGACCGCTGAGCATCAGCCTTCGTAAATTTCCGTAAGTGCTCACGTTGTTAAAACCATGGTCGTGAACGCCCGTGTGGGTGATATGACTCGCCATGAATCGCCGTGTGCGGTCGCGGCCCAGTTTGAGCAGCGACTCGTCGCCGGTGGCGTCGAACGCCAACAGCGCGCAGCCATACTGGAAGCCTTGGGTCCACTCGGTCCAGCCTTGGGCGCCATACCTGCCGGCGGCCGTGAAAACTGGCGCGGGACCAGCCGGATCGAACGCCTCGGCGGTCGAGTGAATCTTAGCCGCCGCGAGGGGCCACATGCGCTCGATCTTGGGCAGCAGGTCTTGGGCGGTGAGTTTGTTGTTGATGTCGATCATGGTTCTCTTGAACCGCGGAGGACGCGGAGAGCGCGGAGGGTGTTTTTAGCCGCAGACGAACGCAGATAAACGCAGCTGGGAGGAACGATACGTTAAATTCGGGCGACGGGCGATTAGTGAATTGGTGTTGTGTCAGTTGTCGTTCGAAAAACTAAAAATCTGTGTTCATCTGCGTTCATCTGCGGCTATTTTAGTTTTCGAGTTTGTGGCGGTTTACTCTACTCGCCAAAAGACTTCGCCGCGACCTCCTTCGAGCAGGTCGCCGTTGGCCATTTGCAGTGAAATGCCAATCAAACCTTCTGCGATCTCGATGTTTTGCCGTGCCAGCTCGCGGAGCATCATGGTGATCACCACCGGTGTGACACGACACGCCTTCTGGAACGTTGGCAGCAGCGTGGGAGGTGTTGCTCCGAATAGGCCGATGGTGCCACGGCGCATTTCGGCGCCGGGGTGCGGGCCTACTTCGCCGAACACAAACAGCGTGCCGGCACGCATCCGATAGGCGGGCA
>JBGSWC010000124.1:0-4968 GCA_041752635.1 Pirellulales bacterium
CGGGGTCTCGACCTTTGGGCCGGCGGAGCACCCAAGAACGTTGTGGATTGGATTGACCGAGGGAGAAGACCTGTTCAGAAGGCTCTACGACGACCTTCAGCAGCGACTCGACACACTTGGCTTTCGCGGCGACCGTCGCAAGTATGTGCCCCATCTGACGCTTGGGCGTGTCGCCCGTGACGTGCCGCGCGACGAACTCGATGAAGTCGCGAAAGCGCTGGCGGAACTCGATCAGCTTGAGGCTGGTGTGTTCGGCGTCGACGAGATTACCGTCTACGCCAGCCGACTGCGTCGCGAAGCGCCCGACTATCAAGTGTTTGGGAGTTTTGAGCTGATGGGCGAGTAACGCTCGATAGTCGCGTGCCATTTACGTCGTCGCTGTTGGCTCGTTCTTGATGAACGCGGGCGAAGTCAACCCAAAAAATCCGCCTCGCTCAATCACGCTCGGCAGCAGTGTCATGGCGACGACGAAGAAGGCGAGCGCCATTGCCGTTAACAAAATCCCCTGTAGCGACGGCCACACGACGGCCACCAAGGTCGCCACCATGATGATCGTCGCCGGGGTGACAATGCCCGTCAGCGCTCGCCAGAAACCCATAATTGTGATCGCGCGGACGGCGATGATGAGAATCGAAACGGCAGCCGATGCCGCGACGGCGGGCCACAGCGAGATGTATTCCTGAGCAAAATACATCAGCGGATAGGCACCCGCGAAGGCCCCAATCGTGAGCAACAGCATCCAGCGGTCGAAGGCGACGACGCCCCAGCCTTGGACAACGAGCCCGACGATGAGCCCAAAGGCGACAACGCTTAGCGGACCAAGCCAGGTGAGTTCGCCAAGGCGGTCAATCGGCGCGATGCCAAGCACGTCGATCCGCACCGGACGACCGAACAGGAGTCGCTCGTAGTCCCAGTTGTAGGTGCTGCTGCCATTCGCACGAGTGACGCTTGTCGGTTGGAGCGAAAGTTCGAGCAAGCGAACGTCGGAGCCTTGGGCGGTAACCGAGACGTGATGTTCGTCGAGCAGACCGCCGCTGGCGATTTCGAGTTCGTACATCCCTTTGCCAACGGCCGAGTAGATGATGTCGAGCTTTGTCGGTTCGCTGGACAGGTCACCCCGCCAAACGAGTCGCCCTTCGCGCATCGCGATCTGTTCGCTGTCGCCGTCGGGACTAGTAATCGACAGGTCGGCCAGCGAAATGATTTGGGGAGGTAGCGGCAGCGCGAGTTCACAGGCAGTGGCAGTCTCGCCATCGCACGACGCCACGACGCTCCCCTTAAACTTGGCTTCGTAAATCGACTCGGGCGTTGCCGTGCCGACACTCAACCGGGGCACCAGTACCACGTCGGCATCGAGTGAGTGAACGCGCGCCAAAGGCAATTTGGGTGCCGCCGCAATCTTCTCGCTCTGTTCGTCTTGTAATTGTTGGTCGTACTCGCTGCCGTAGTCGCTGGGATAGAACTTTGATTTACGTGCGGCCTCGCGAGCCGACTGCACAGCAGGCAGCAAAAGCGCGATCAAACCGCCGATGATGGCGATCACGACCAAAAGTTCCACGAGGGTAAAGCCAACTCCAGTGCGCCGCGAGGTTGCTCGTGTCATCGTTCGATCCACCCGATTTGGTTGTGAGAAAGCATCGAGAGTCTGATGCCAATATTGCTTCGTAAGTTCCCCCCGTTTTTCTTCCCCTTTCCGAGCGACAGAATAGAGCATTCGGAACACTAATCCGCGCTCATTTTCACCAATATGCCCGATTAGTGATGATTAGCTTCGATCAGCGATCCCCAAAAAACTGTCAGCACTTGGCCGTCTTTCGCTTTTTGCCGACGCGCCCCATCGATTCGACCTTGGCGATGTACTCGGCTGCCACCGGCACCTTGCAAGACGTGTCGCCCATGTCGACTTCGACTTTGCCAAGCTGCCGGGCGACCCGCTTGGCTTCTTTAAGCAGTGGTTCGACGTAGGTGCCAACAGAGATCACAAAGCCATTCATCGTGTACCTCACACGTTCGGGCGCGTCGTCAATGTTCTGTACCACGCGGCCCAAGAGATCCTTGATCTCATCGAGCTCAAGCTGGTCGTCAGGCTTGAGCGACACCAGACTCGAATAGGTACACCAACCAGTGCACTGCACGCGCGGGTCTTTCGCTTTGATCCACTTCATCGCCATGTCGCGGGCGTGGGAACTCTCGCTCGCCACCCAGGCGACCGCATACTCGCTGAGCATGTAGCACGTCGACGACTTGGCCCACGCGTCGAGCTGCTTCTTGGTCATCTGCGACCCATCGGCCACCAGCCCGGCCAGATACATCGCGTCGTAGTTGCCGGTGTCCCACAGGTCGAGCGCGAGCTGCTGGTTATTCTTGATCTGCTTGGCGATCAGCTTCAGATCGCCCACCTTCACCCCAAACATATCCTCGGGCATGCCGTGGCGGAGGAATGTCTGTCGTGTTTGTTGGTTGCCTTTGGCGCGGAGGGCGGCGAGGACTTCGGAGGTGGTTTTCATGAGAAGTCAGTCGTTCGTAGTGACCGCATTCATGCGGTCGAATCGTGCAATAATCAGTCGACGGGTAATACGACCGAACCGTCGAAGATTTGCGTGGGGTGGATGGCCTCGATTTCGGTGTAGCGGGCAAAATCAGCAGTATTGAATGTCAAAATGTGTGTCAACTTGTGCCGCAACATGGCCGCGACGAGTCGAGCATCGTGAGATGGCTTGCCGCGCACGCTGTATCGAGTCACCAAATCCCGCCAGATCGGAAAAATGGCTCGCTCATCTTGTAGCAACAAGAACAACGGCGGGGCCAAACGGTCGGCGATCGCCGAAGCCGCCTCTAAATCCATACCCAAACCGTTCGTTGCCTCCTTCGGGCGCGTAGCTACCGACCAGAATTCGTAAATGCACTGTGGTACAAGCGTTGGTGTATGGCCATCTCCGCCGAGACGAGCAAGAGCATTGACGGCAAGCATGTGAGACGGGTCGAGTCGATTCACCCATCGCGCAAGAACATTGGTGTCGACAAGTAGCTTCACAATCCACGATCGCCGTAAATGCTGTCGCGAGAGTCATCCATATGTGGATTGCCTTCCGTAAAGGTTGCGGTAAGGCGATTGAACTCCGCTAGCCACTGCGAAGCCGGGAGAATCGAATCGTGCGCCGTCGAGCCATTTTCGCGAGGTTGCGATAACAATCGCATGGCCTCGTCGATCGCTTCCTCAGGCGAAGCGAATTGCCCCGTCGCAATGGCTTGGGCGATGATGGCTTCGTGATGGGGGGAGAGGGTTGTACTCATAGATAAACTAATCAAGTTGGTGTTCGTCGCTAGACTCGCGACTTGCACCTGGGGCATAGGTTAAGCTCAGCTATCTGAAAACCGTATCTAGGCGCTAGGTCGTATAGTTCTGCTATGGTTTCGAAGCACAACTTCCGCGACCTTTTTTCTTTGCATTTACCATTTTGACTATTGCATCTGTCTTAGGGTCGTACGCTATGCACATGCAGTGCGTACGATGCAGACTTTGTTTGCCGAATTGATTTCTTCGCGTACCGACGACCAGCCCATTTGGATTTGCAGTAAGCCACTCTCGGTATTTGGCTTCGTGCGCGTCTCCTGCAATCCCATTGTATGCGTCAAACATGTCGGACCCTTCCGTTCTTGCACCAATTACCAATTCGGCGAAATCACTTGTATTATTTTCGCGGCTCGAAGCATGAATTGTCAATTCATACTGCTCACAACTCCACCACCTCCAAATCCCGAAACCAAACCTGCTTCCCCAACTTATTCTGCAGCTTGAACGAACCAGTGTGGAGTTTGCCGAAGGGCGTGAGGCGTTTGTATTGGCTGTCGGCCAACGCTTCAGTCCATTCGGGGGTGTCGAATGTGTAAGTGAGCACAAGACGGCCGTTGAGCCAGTGTTCGACTTCGTTGCCCACAGCGACAATGCGGGTTTGGTTCCACTCGCCGGCGGGGCGGATCGGTTTATCGTCGCACGGGCCGAACAGGTCCATGTTTGCCGCACACGAGCCATTGCCCTCAGCGCGCAGGCGAAGCGAGTCGTCGTCGGTCAGTTGGTACTCCTGGCCTAGCACGATGTACTGATAATCGGCCACACGGTAAAAGATGCCGCTGTTGCCACGGGGCGAAAGTTTCCATTCCACTGTGAGGTCGAAGTCGGTGAATTCGCGCGTGGTGTGGGCGTCCTCTCCCCAACCGGTCACGGCCAGCGTGCCGTCGACCACGGCCCACCCCTTCGGTGGGCCCGAGTGTTCTTCGTTGGTCCAACCCTCGAGCGACTCGCCGTTGAACAGCGAGACCTCGTCGTCGGTCTCTTCGCCCATCAGTTTCTTGACCGACGGTTCGATCGCCTCAGCCCACCGCTTGTAACCTTCGGGCGAAAGGTGCAATGCATCGGGCATGATCTTGGGGCTCAGCGAACCATCTTCTTCGACGAACACATGGCCAATGTCGAGAAAGTGAACTCGCTCCCAGTCGGCCAGTTTGCCGATGCCGGCGTTGACTTCATTGATTTGGGCGCGGAACTTGTCGTCGGCCGTGCGGCCACGAGGGAATACGCCGAGCAGCAGCACCTTCGTCTTGGGCGTGATCTCGCCGAGCTTTTCGACCACTTTGGTGATGCCTGCGATCACTGCTGCGGGCGAATGACCGACGTTGCCCAGGTTGTTGGTGCCGATCATGATGACAGCGAGCTTCGGCGACTGCCCCTTGAGATTGCCGTTCTCGATGCGCCACAGCAGATGCTCGGTTTCATCGCCGCTAAAGCCAATGTTGCCGGCCGAGCGTTTGCCGTAATACTCCTGCCAAACCTCTTTGCCGCCACCCTCCCAAGCTTGGGTGATGCTGTCGCCGAGGAAGACGAGTTCCCATTTTTCGGTTTCGGCAAGTTTGTTCTTCGCCGCGTGGCGATCTTTCCACCACTGGCCGTCCCGCGGCACGGGCGTCGTG
>JBGSWC010000125.1:0-2465 GCA_041752635.1 Pirellulales bacterium
AGTTTCCATCGCAAAAGATTTTAGGGCCGAGGCAAAGGGGGGAAGGTGATGATAAGGAAGTCTAGTCGCATTCTTCCCGCGATCGTCGTGCGTAGCACCATGCATAACGTTGTGGTTTTGCGCGTCCTCGGTATTGCTCGGCTTCGATTAGCCCACACATCGTCCCGTGACGTTGCCGTGGGCTCGTGTTGCTGTATTCATCCCCCCTCGTGATATCGGAGCAGCTTGCCCTATGGCAGTCCCGGCTGAACGACGTTTACAAGTTCCCCAAGTTCGTACCTTTGGGAGCGCCCGTATTGCTTACGACATTCCCGATCTGACGCAAATCCAAACCGAAAGTTATGCGCGGTTCCTTCAATACGACGGAACCTCGACGATCATTCGTAAAGACGATGGCCTTGAAAGTGTGCTCCGGGAAATCTTTCCCATTGAGAGCTATGACAAGACCATTCGATTGGAATACTTGCGCTACGATTTGGGCAAGCCCCGTTACGAACCCGACGAGTGCCGCCAATTGCGCCTCACATACGGTCGGCCGTTCCGTATTTGGCTGCGCCTCGTGAAAGAGCAACCGATCGAGGAAGAAGTCTACCTCGGCGACTTGCCGATCATGCTCGGTGGGGGTGAATTTATCATCAACGGTGCCGAGCGCGTCGTGGTGAGCCAATTGCACCGCAGCCCTGGTATCGACTTCGTCTCCGAAGTCGAAGCCGGCGAACGCCGCACGCACAGTTGCCGCGTGATTCCTGAGCGTGGCAGTTGGATCGAGCTCAATACCACCAAAAAAGACAGCATGACGGTCCGCATCGACCAGAGCGGTCGGTTCTCGGCGGTGACGCTGCTGCGTGCGATGGGCCCCGATTTGAGCCTCGACGCCGACATCCTCAAGCAGTTTTACGAAACCAAGAAGGAAAAGATTACCGACGGCCGTAGCGCATCGAAGGTCGAAGGCAAAGTCGCGGTGGGCGATATTATCTATCCGGTTGGCAGCGACCGCGCTGGTGAAATTATCATCGAAGGTGGGCAGCGGATCACCAAGAACATCGCGGAAGTGATTTGCACGTCGGGTGTGAAGCAGGTCGAGATCATGGACCCGCCGAAGACGCCGCACCTCTTAAACGCGATGGCCGACGACAACACTTCGAGCCACGAAGAGGCTCTGCTCCGAATTTACCAACGGTTGCGACCGGGCAATCCGCCGCAACTCGAGAAGGCCCGGCAATTGTTCTCGGAGAAGTTCTTCGACGCGAACCGTTATCGCTTGGGCCGCGTCGGTCGATTCCGCATGAATCGCAAACTCGGAATCAATATTCCTGAAACCGAGATGGTGTTGCGTCCCGAGGACTTGATCGCCTCGATCCGCTATTTGTTGGATCTGTCCGCTGGCGATCAACAAGCGGAAATCGACGACATCGACCACTTGGGCAATCGTCGTTTGCGAACCATCGACGAACTGGCATGCGACGAAATCCGCAAGGGGTTCCTCAAGCTTCGCCGCACCGTGCAAGAGCGGATGAGCCTCAAAGATGCCGACGACGACATTACGCCTCGGAGTCTGATTAATCCCAAGAGCATTTCCGCCGCCATCGAATACTTCTTTGGCCGTGGTGAACTTTCGCAGGTGGTCGACCAAACGAATCCGCTATCGATGCTTACGCACGAACGGCGACTCTCGGCCCTTGGTCCTGGTGGTTTGAATCGCAAGCGGGCTGGCTTTGAAGTCCGCGACGTGCATATTTCGCATTACGGCCGCATCTGCCCGATTGAAACACCGGAAGGCACGAATATCGGTTTGATTTCGAGCCTCGCGAGGTACGCGTCGGTCGACGACTACGGCTTCTTGATCACTCCTTACCGCAAGGTGAAGGGTGGCAAGTTGACCGATGAGGTTGTTTGGCTGCGGGCCGATCAAGAGTCGGATGCCTACGTGGCCTCCGCCGACGTGCCGGTGAAAGACAATCAGATTCAAGGCGACACGGTGGTCGCTCGTTATAAGTCGGACTTCGTGCTCGTCCCCGTGGACCAGATCGAATACACCGACGTGGCTCCGAGCCAGATGATCGGCGTGTCGGCAGGTTTGATCCCGTTCCTCGAGCATGACGACGCGAACCGCGCGTTGATGGGCTCCAACATGCAGCGCCAAGCGGTGCCTCTGTTGATTGCCGATCCTCCTGTCGTGGGAACCGGTTTGGAACGGGACGTGGCTCGTCACTCGGGCATGTTGGTTCGAGCTGGCCACAAGGGAACCGTCAACTTTGTCGATGCAACTCGGATCGAGATTGGTCCCGAGATTCATCATATGCGCAAGTTCGTCGGCCTGAACGAGCGGACCTGCCAGAACCAGAAGCCGATCATCGCCCTGGGCGAGAAGGTCGAGAAGGGGCAGGTCATCGCCGACGGCGCCGCCACGTCCCAGGGCGAACTGGCCCTCGGACGGAACGTCCTGGTGGCCTTCATGGCCTGGG
>JBGSWC010000126.1:0-20153 GCA_041752635.1 Pirellulales bacterium
GGTATCCTCATGGCCGTCACGGCGGTTGCCTTTGGGGTGATGTATTTCGTCAGCAGCCGGTCTGATTCGACCGCCCGCACGAAAACAGCCATTGTTTTGCCGGCACCCGAAGAAGCCCAACCGCGACCGCTGGTGCTCGCCCGGCGAGTCACCCCGGCACTGCACGAGGTGACCGCTAAATACAGTGGCAAGCTCAGGCCATGGGAGACTTTTACCCTCGCTTTCGAGCAACCGGGCCGAATTGTCGAGTTAGGCCAAAACGCCGCTGGCGAGCCGCTCGACGATGGCGATCGAGTTAAGCAAGGCCAATTGCTGGCGCGGATTGATGATCGGGTGCTCCGCGCCCGGCGTGCCGAAGCGGTTGCCACTTTCGAGCAACGGACGACCGACATCGATCGCGTTCGCGAACTACGCCAGCGTGGCGATAGCTTTATTACTGACGCTGAATACCAGGAATACTTAACTCAAATGGCGCTCGCGAAAGCGGCCCAAGAAGTAGCCGATAAGAATCTCGAAGACGCCACGATCATGGCGCCAGTCGATGCGACAATATCGCGACGGATGGCTCTGCCCGGCGAATCAGTGGGAGTGAACGAGGTTGTGTTCGAATTGGTTCAGGTCGACGAACTGCTGCTGGTGATCGACGTGCCCGAATCGGACATTCGCGAAATCGAAGGACGCATGCGCAAAGTCCGCGAGAATCAAGCGGCAGGCAATATCATCGACACCGAGTCGCTGGTTTTTCGTGCTCGTGTGAGCCCCGAAGGTCGCGATCGTTACAACGCGCGATGGCCGACCATCAATGCCGAGGTGTATCGCATTGCCGAGTTGGCCGACACCCGCACGGGGCTGTTCGAAGTTGAAGTGCGAGTACCCAACACCAACGGAGTACTGCGTCCCGGCATGGTCTGCACGGCCGAGCTGGTGGTGAATCGGCTCAGCGCCTATCGCGTGCCTGAGACAGCGGTCATGTTTCGCAGCAATGGAGATAAGACCGACAAGTTCTTATTCGAGCTAGAGCCGCAATCACGCGATGTGCGCGCCATGTTTTGGAATGTGGGCGAAGAATCGATGCAGGTGGCCAAGCGAGTCGATTTGCCGATTGTAATCGACCAAGGTCGCGATTTGCTCGTCCCAAGCAGTGATATCGAGCTCGACCAGATTGTCGTTCGCGGCCAACAGCGGCTTAGCGATGGCAAGCTTGTGCGTACCACTGGCGAGAGACTCGGTTCCGCTACCGTTTCGGCAAGCTCAAACGGGGGCGACGATTCGTAGCGCACTGGGGGTGTAGCCACCGTCGCCAGACGGTGGACGGCACCCAATAAACACATGAAATGAGAGTTCATCCACCATCTGGCGACGGTGGCTAAATTGCGAATCAAGAATATGAAAGTCAGCGATTACGCCATCGATCGACCGCGGCTTGTATGTGTTGGCACGGCCTGTGTGCTGTTGCTGGCAATCTACGCGATGTTGTTCACGCCGGTGCAGCTTGCGCCAGCGATCACCAAGGCGGTGGTGCTGGTCGCGGTTCCCTATCCCGACGCGCAGCCGGCCGAGGCCGAGAACGAAATCGCTCGCAAAATCGAAGACGTGTTGACCGAACTTAAGCAAGTTGACTACATCGCTTCCACGAACATGCGTGGGTCATCGATCACACAAATAGTGTTTCTCGATGGAGTCGACCCCGACTACGCGCGGATTGAAGTGAAAGGCTTAGTCGATCGAGTTCGCAACGAGTTGCCGGCGGGTCGTGAGGTGCAACCGGTGGTGACCGATATCGACTTCGAGAACGCGCCGCTCATGTTGGTGAGCATCACCGCCCCCGAGGCAATGGATCCGAGAACGCTCAAACAAATTGCCGAGGATGTGCAAGAACAACTCGAAACGGTCGACGGCGTCGCGAATACTCAGCTTTTTGGCGGGCGCGAACGCGAGATTCACGTCAACGTCTTCCCCGACCGGATGTCGCAATATGGAGTGACACTCGCACAACTGCGGCAATCGCTGGCCGACTTTCATGCCGAGGTGCCGGCCGGTTCGTTCGACACCGGTGAGTTCGACCGCACAATTCGTAACGAGTCGAAATTTCGCGGCATAGAGGATATCCGCGAGGCGATTGTCACCAGCCAAGAAGGCCGCGTGATTCGCATCAGCGACGTGGCCGACGTGAAAGAGGCGACGCGGAAGGTCAAGAACCTCGCCCAGATTAACGGCCGCGACTCGGCGACGATCGTCGTCGGCAAAGATGCCGACATCAACACACTTGGTGCCGCCCGTGATGTAAAAGCGAAAGTCGCGGAACTCGAAGAACAGTACCCCGATCTCGAATTCTACTGCTCGCGCGACTCGTCGGAAGAAATTTGGGTGATGTTTCGCGTGCTTGGCTCGAGTGCAATTTTCGGTGCGATGCTGGTGCTGGTAATTCTCGGCTGGACGATGGGGCTCCGTATTTCCCTGCTGGTGCTGCTCGCGATACCCTTCAGCATGGCAGTGGGGCTCGAATTTTTGTATGCCACGGGCGTCCCGGTCTCGAACATGGTGGTGTTCAGCTTCATCTTGGTGCTGGGTATGGTCGTCGACGGGGCGATCATTGTGGCCGAAAACATTCATCGGCATATCGAACGGGGAGAAGATCCGATCGACGCCGCGAAGGTGGGTATCGCCGAGGTGGGTGTGCCAGTCATCGCGGCCGACTTGACGACCATCGCGGCGTTTCTGCCAATGCTGCTGGTACCTGGCATCATGGGCGACTTCATGGGGGTCATGCCTAAAGTCGTAAGCGTCGCGCTGTTGGGTTCGGTGATCGTCGATCACTTTATCATTCCAACACTCGCGGCAAGATGGTTCAAGAAACGTGAGGTTGTCAAAGATGAAACACAATCGTTTTCGGCCCTTTCGGGACGCGAAACTCACATCGAGTCGGGAGGTGTGGTGCGAGTGCGACCGACGCTCGACATTTTTACACGTACCTACGCCTGGGTATTGCGTTGGGCACTCAGCGGTGGAGTCGGTTTCTTTGTGCTTTTGTGGAGCGGCATCGCGCTGTGGGGAGCGTTCGTGCTGTTCTGGAGCATCGGATTTAACTTTTTTCCCGCCAGCGATCGTGGTCAGTTCTTGGTCAAGTACGAACTGCCGCTGGGTTACAGCATCGAAGAGACCCTCGCCGCCGCAAGCGTGATTACCGACAAGGTCGAAGACTGGGAAGAGACCGGCATTCTCGTCAACTATGTGACCAGCGTCGGTAGCGCCGGCGGCATGGCGACCCGCGTCGATGACGATCCGGCGACGGGACCGGAGTTTGGTGAAGTGCAGGTGCAGTTGGTTCCCCCCATGGATCGCACTATTCACACCCAAGAAGTGATCGACTATTTGCGAAAGAACATCGAACCATTGCCTGGCATGAAGTTTCGCGTCGAAGAAGTGCAAGATGGACCCCCGGGGGGTTCCGATGTTGCGGTACGGCTCACCGGCAAGGATATCGACAAGCTCGGCGCCGTCGCCGAAAAGATCGCCGAGCGTCTCAAGACTGAACGAGGAACGGTCGACGCGTCGACCGACTTCCGCCCCGACATTCCCGAGCTGGTGATCGAACCGAAGCCCGAGATTGCGGGCCTATTCGGCATTACCGAGATGCAACTCGCCCGCGCGGTGGCGACCGCCATTGCTGGAGATAACTCGATAGAAATCACGCTCGACGACGAAGATGTCGACATCCGTTTGCAGCTTGCGCCCGAATATCAGAAAAACCCTAGCGACCTCAAGCGACTACAGCTCACCTCGGCCGATGGCCGGTCGACGTCGATTGGTGCGATGGCCGACATCCGCCGCGACGCAGGGCTATACAGCATCAGCCGATACGAACGGAGCCGGGCCAACGTGGCGAAATGTAACGTGGTGTCGCCGACACAACCGGCCGATGTGTTTCGCCACTTGTCCGACAAACATTTGCCCGAGTTGGGTTTTGCGCCAATCGAAGGCACAGAGGTGTCGGTCGAGGGAATTCCCAAATTTTACGCCGGTCTGCCCGGCACGCCGGCCGAGGGCATTTATGCTGAGTTCACGGGCGAAAACGACGAACGGGACGAAAACTTTCGCTACCTGCTCACCAGCATGATGATCGCGGTGGTGCTAATCTTCGCGATCTTGGCCGTGCAGTTCAACAGTTTTCGCCAGGCGACGATTGTGATGCTCACGGTCCCGCTCAGCTTCATCGGCGTCGTACTGGGAATGTGGGCTTGTGGATTTCCGTTCAGCCTCGCGACCTTCATCGGCGTGGTTGCCCTGACCGGCATCGTGGTCAACGACGCGATTGTGCTCGTCGATTTCGCGAACCAGGCCCGCGCTCGTGGGCTGTCGGTCCGCGACGCGCTATTGGAGTCGGGCATCAATCGCCTTCGTCCGGTGCTGCTGACGACCGTGACGACTATCGGTGGTTTGCTACCACTACTGCTGAATATCAGCGGCGGAGCCGAGTTCTGGCAGCCGCTCACCGGCGCGGTAATTTTCGGATTGGCGTTCGCGACACTGCTGACGCTGCTGGTGGTGCCATGTGCGTATTTGTTGGTTTACGCGATCCCGGTGTGGCTGGGGCTTTCGTCGACGCGCTTGTAGCCAGCCAAGCCTCGTAGTGGCGACACTTGCCTAGATTTTCGGGAGGAAACGAAACACTGTTACTATCGCGAAATCGATCACGAAGCGAGGTGAGTCAGCCTGTCAACTTGGGCGAAGTGTTTGTCTCGCGTAACGAGCGTCAAGTTGTGCTGCAAAGCGGAAGCCGCGATCCAGACGTCGTTCTCTGGGATCGGGCGGCCCGTGGACATGAGCAGCAGTCGAACTTCGGCGTAGTACTCGGCTGTTGCTTCGTCGACTGGCAACACGACTGTTGTCGCGATGAGCGTCTGAATTCGATTTAGGTTGTCGTGGACTTATGCTGACTTGAGAGCGCCGAACCAAAGCTCGCCGATGACGATGCTCGAAACATAAATGCCAGCGGCAGCCGATGCACGAGAAACAACGCGAGGGTCGTTGTTCAACATCGCGATGACGATGTTCGTGTCGCACAGTTAGTTACCATTCATTAGGTTCATCCTGTCCACTGGCTTCTTCAATCGCAGCGCTCATTTCTGCCAGGCTCTCAGCATCGATACTTCCAGCCAGTTTTACCCATTCCTTTCCCGGAGTTCCACGTGGTCGCTCAGCCTGTAGATTGCGAATGTATTTCAGCGATTGAAGTTGTGCTGTGGGCGATAACTTCTGAAAACTATCGACGAGTTCGTCTTGAAGAGTTGGCATCGTTTATCCTCGCTATCGTGGCCTGCAATGGCTCTATTCTAGCTCGTGCTCAATTTGTGGCAAATGCGACGGGAGTGCTAATTATCAAACAACCCGGAATCCTGCGTCACGTACACCAGTCCGATGAGCAGAAGCAGAAGCACTACCCAGATCATAACCGCCGCTCGCGTGGCACGCTTGGCTTGAGTCTCTTCTAGGTAACTTCGCGGACGGACACCTTGGGCGACAAATGTCGCCACTGCTGCCAGATTGATACAGACCACGTTGGCAGCAACGAGTAGCGCCGCCCCGGCAGCGTTCGCCCATTGGGCCGAACCAATCAACATGCCGAGCGCAACGATCGGAGGCACGAGCGCAACCGCGACCATCACACCAATCACGGCATTCGCCATCCCCCGAGTGAACGCAAACGTTCCCGCCGAACCGGCTGCCAGCGCCAGGGCAATTTGATGATAGCCGAGCTTCGTGCGGGCATCGATCGCGTCGATCTCTGGATTGATCGTCAGTACAAGCCCAATCACAATCGAAAGTCCGATGGTGATGCCGAATGCGACGACATTGATAAGCGTCGCACGTCGTAGCAGCGACCAGTCACCCAGCGTAGCCGCGAGCGACATCGCGATATTCGGTCCCAAGAGCGGCGCGATGACCATCGCGCCGATGATGACGGCCACATCGTCACTAATGAGTCCGACTGCCGCGACGATCGTCGAGAGGACCGTCATCGCAAGAAACACACGGTCGAATCCCAAGGTGTCGTTGATGTCGTTGTACAGTTCCTCGCGGCTGACTCGTTTTGCTTTATTGACTTCTTTTTGAACTTCTTCGTGTTCCTCACCGTTCTCGCCATTCTTAGGCCGAGGCAGCGCCGCCTCGACCGCGAGCATCACGACGTGAAAACCTTCGACATCGGAGTACGCCTGCTCGAAGCGATCCATGATCTCTTCGGTCTCCGCAGCCGAAATCAGCAGATGCAGTACCAGCCGATGGTCATCGGCGTCGTCTCTCCAGACGCCAATAACGTCGTAGTCGTCGAGCAACTCGACGGCTTTGTCACGGGCGTCGTCGGGAACAAAGATTTGCAGGAGGCGGAGCGGCATCGCTTCATGATAGCCATACCCAGCCCGACTGAGAAACGTCGGCACCGATTGTGTCGCTTAGTTTTCGAGCAACCACGGCGGTAGATACCGCAACCACGGCATCACCACCACAGGGTGGACGAGCCACCCTTGCCCCGGTACATAGTTGAAGAATTGGGCCACGAAGACCTGTACGGCTGCGAGCATCCACACAGTTCCAGCGACTGCCAAAGCGGCAGCGGTTGAGAGAGTGCCGATCCAACTTCGGCGAGTTGTCGCAGTCGCAACGACAACTTGCTGATCGCCGTAATCGTTCTCGGGAGCTTGCGGAACTGCCAAAATTTGCTGTCGATAGATTCCCGCTGCAAGACGCCAAGCCAACCAATAGGCGGGCAGCGCAACGATCGATAGCGCGAGAAAGTATTGCCGAGCCATATCGAAAAGCTGCTCATTGCTCAGTTCGTCGAGCGATCCATCTTGATTGAAAAAGTAAGGAGCGATGCGACCGATCATGACGGGGCTCGATAGCAACAGGAACAGGCTAGCGACCGTCAAGTGCCGCCACCCGGCGCGCCACACGAGTCGACGCAATAGCGAGATGTCCCAGAACGCTTTCCATCGCCCAGTCGCAGCCTGATGGCAAACGGCGATGGGAACGTAGAGCATCACCAGTCCAAACAACGCAATACTGGCAAAGCCAATCGAGGCTCCCAAATGCGACTGCTCGTATCCTTTAAAGAACGAGACATTCCAACCAAGCAGCCATGCCAAATACCACAGTGCGGTGGCCGGCAGCGTCAGCCCCAGTACGTTTGCGACTACCGCAAATCCTTGCCGAAGATCGTTCCACACACGACGCAAGAATCGAATTGACCAATTCTGCGAATCGATCGGTTTGGTCGGTAGCTTCCCTAACAGCCGCGACATGCTTTGGTGAGTCCATGCGACGACAAGCAAAGCCGTGATCGGGTGCTGGCAGCAGACGATTCCGAGAACGAACTTGGTGGGACGAGTCCACCACTTCGATCGGCGTTGCGACGGTAGATCACCCGTGAATTTAGGCGCTTTTTGCTGCGGAGTCGGTGGTGCGAGTGTCGTTGACATATCAATTTGAATGGAGCGTCATTCCCGCCTGCGCGGGCATGATGAAAGGCGAAAAACGTTCAGGCAAATACTTCATCTAGCACCCGGCCTTCGGCATGTGGCGTTGCGAATCCCATCGCACGTCCGATTGTGGCGGCCACTTCGTTTTGGTCGGTCGCGAAGTCGACCACCCGTCCACGATCGATACCTGGGCCGACGAAGAGCGCAAACACCTCGCGGCTGCTCTTGCTGTTGAAGTGGTGTTGACACGGCACTGCCGCCAGTCGACTGTCGTCGCGACCACAGTCGGGGGCGACGACGACAATCGTGTTGTCGCGATATTGCTCGAGCGAATTTATCGTTTGCATCAGGCGTTCAATGCCCTGATCCATAATTGCAATGCCTCGCGTGTAGTGCGACATGTTACCCCAATGGACGTAGTCGCAGTCGTTATAGTTGATCATCATCAGCTTGGGCTGCAACTCGCGAAGTGCACGGACAGCGAGTTCGGTTAACAGCGCGTCGCCCCGCGGATTCACGAGCCCCGAATCACCGTAGTAATCACGCCAACTTGTCCAAAAGCTTGCGATGCGCTCGTTTGTGACGCGGGGTTTGGTGTCGCGATAATCGAGTTGCCGCATTTCGTCGAGCTCGCGCTGTTTCGCCGCGAGCGTTTTGCTATCACTGTCGTTGTCGCCGGCGATCTGTTGTTCGAGCAACCAAGTCTTGAAACGATAGAGGCTCAGTACTTCGGAGCGGAACCTCGCACCGAACAAGTGGTGGTTGCTGAATGTGTAGAACTCCTCTTGCGTGCGGTCTTCGCCGTTAATGATCAGCGCTTGGTGCTCGGGCACATCGAACGACTTACGAAGGTACTCGAACAATGTCGGCACTTGGGCCTCGAACCGTTCGCCCAGCGTGGCATTCTCGGCATCGGTGTAGTTGTCGTAGATGCCGGTTAATAGGTTGAGCGTCCCTTGACCGTGGTTGGTTTCGCTGGCACTGCCAATGGTCATGTTCGGCAAGAGTACGCCGCGAGGTATCAGCTTATGTAACAAATAGGGACTATAGCAGGTCAGCCGGGGGTCGATCGACTCGCGGCGACGTGCACCGCCACCGAAGCGGACAATAACCACCCGGGGGCCACGGTATTCCAGGTCGCCCGAAGCCGCATGTGCCAGCGGCGAGTACGACTCCAAACCGAGCGATGCCGCACTCATTCCCACACACCCGGTCAAAAATCTTCGGCGGTTTGTCGTTCCCATCAACTGGGTCCCTCTCGCATCGGTTGGCGATTCACATCGTGGCACTCTACTCTACAATGTCTACCCCGTCGGCCCGCTGTTGGTTTCATCGCGGCGGGCAAATCGCGAACAAGAATTCCATGGCCCACGACCACAGCCACGCTCCCACAAACTACGGCCGCATGTTCGCGATCGGCGTGGCGCTCAACGTCGGCTACGTGCTGCTGGAAACGGGCTACGGTTTGGCGGTCGGCTCGCTTGCGTTGCTCTCCGACGCAGGACACAACCTGAGCGATGTGATTGGACTCCTGCTCGCGTGGGGAGGCCACGCGCTGGCCAATGTCAAACCAACAGCTCGGCGGACGTATGGTCTTCGTGGTACGTCGATTCTTGCGGCGCTACTGAATAGCTTGTTGTTATTGGTCGCCGTTGGGGCGATTAGCTGGGAGGCCATTCAGCGATTTTGGCAGCCGACGAGCCTCGGCGGCGGAACTGTGATCGTGGTCGCATCTATCGGCGTCGTCATCAACACCATCACCGCACTGCTGTTTATTGCGGGAAGTAAGAGCGATCTCAATTTGCGTGGTGCGTTCTTGCACATGGCGGCTGACGCCGCCGTTTCGCTGGCGGTCGTGTTGGCGGGGGTGGCGATATATTTCACCGGATGGGGCTGGATTGACCCGGCGACCAGCTTGTTGGTGGCGGTGGTTATCTTTGTCAGTACTTGGGATTTGCTTAAAGAGTCGGTTAACCTCGCGACACAAGCGGTACCACGCGGCATCGACCCGACGGAAGTCGCAGCCTATTTAAGGGGGCTCGATGGCGTGAGCGAACTCCACGACATGCACATTTGGGCGATGAGTACAACGGATAACGCCCTGACCGCACACTTGGTGAGGCCCGAAGTCGCCGACGACGATGAATTGCTCGATAAAATCAGCCATGAGCTCGAAGAACGTTTTGGCATTGGACACACGACGATTCAGATCGAACGTGGCCGAGGACCTGCTTGCCACCACGCTGATCCCAACCGTGTTTGAACGACTTAGCAAAACGAGATTGTCGCGAAAGTCTCGCGAAGGTCTTTGCCTCAGCGGGAGGCTGATGTGAAATTGCTCGATCTGACGTTACCCAGTTTGGCCGAAAACTTGGCGCTCGACGAAGCTCTGCTCGATCAACTGGTCGAAGATGCGACGCTCGCCGACGTGCTGAGGCTGTGGGAATTGCCTACGCATGCGGTCATTATGGGTCGCTCGACGCGTCGCGATATCGAGGTCGAAAGCGAGGCCTGCGCTTCACTTGGCATCGAGGTACAGCGTCGCGTGAGCGGTGGGGCGAGCATTGTCGCCGGGCCCGGGTGTCTAATGTATTCGCTGGTCATGCAGAGCCGAGCACGACGTGAACTTGACGGAATTGACACGATTCACACATTTGTTATGAACCGGCTGCGCGACGCGCTCAGCGACGACCACGACAGAATTGTGGTCGCCGGCATCAGCGACCTCGCCGTTCGTGGTGACGACGGAGTGCTGCGCAAGTTCTCGGGCAACAGCCTTCGCGTTCGCAAAGGGGCTGTGCTCTATCACGGGACATTGCTCTACAACTTCAACCTCTCGCTGATCGCGACATGCCTGCGGACTCCGCCTCGGCAGCCCGACTATCGGTCAGAGCGATCGCACGAACAATTCGTCACGAACCTGTCCGCCTCTAGCGAGCAACTTTCGTCGGCGTTAATTTCGGGTTGGAAGGCCGACACGACGATCGATAGTTGGCCGCAAGAACATATAGCGCGCCTTGTCAGCCAGCGCTATGCGACGACTGATTGGGCCGAAAACGTCTCATCTAACCGTCAGTGAGAGTGCCCTTCGCAATGTCACGCTACTACACCCTGCAGATGCTGTCGCTCTACGCCAAGCTGTTTCCCGGCGAGCGGGACGTGGCCGCACAGATTTCGCGACTGGTCGAGAGCCACGCCGATTGTTGCGAACGAACGTGCCGCCCGGGACACCTCACCGGTTCGGCGTGGGTTGTGAGCCGCGATCGCCAGCGAGTTGCGCTTGTGCATCACAAAAAGCTCGGTCGGTGGTTGCAGCCGGGGGGCCACGCCGACGGGGAATTTGACCTGCAAAACGTCGCTTGGCGTGAAGCTCGCGAGGAACTGGGGCTGAGTGGCTTGCGACTCGTTCTCGGCGGAATGCCTGTCCCGTTGGACATCGATATCCACGTTATCCCAGCCCGTTACGATGAGCAGGGTACTTTGATCGAAGATGCTCACGAGCACCACGACTTTCGTTTCTTGTTCGCCGCCGAGACCGACGAGCAACTCACAGTCAGTGATGAATCGCATGAAGTGCGATGGTTTGAAATTGAGCGATTACACGAGGTGACCGACGAACCGAGTGTTTTAAGGTTACGCGACAAATGCCAACAGCGGTGGTGCTAGCGGGTAACTCTTTCGCCCGATCGTTACAATCGTTGCGACCGCTGGGAATGCGGCGTGCATAATCGCATCAGTGACGACTGGGCAATTGAATTGGCGGGCCATTTGCCTATTCTGCATGCTGGGCCGGTTCCCCGTGCGAACCCGGAGCCAGCTTCGTTTCAGCAACAAAACAGCGGTGGATGATTGAGCGAGATTCTCTTTCAGTACAAAGGTGTTCAGCCGACGTCGTGGGCTTATCTCGCGACGCTGCTTAGTATTGCGCTGCTATTTAAGTTCAATCGCCCATTCAGCGTTCGTAACCTCGACCTACTGCTCGTATCGCTGCTTGCGCCAGGACTGCTCGCCGTGCGGTGGGGGGTCGAGAACGCGACAATTGCCGAAAATGCCAGCACGATCGAAGTGCTCGGTTACGTTTGGCTTTTTTCAGTCAATGCGCTGCTGCTTGTACGTGCGCTGCTCGACTCGGCCATGATTCGCCGACCAATGCTCGAACCGAACATGAACGTCGCCGGCATGTCGTTTCTAGCGATCAGCTTGTCTTGCTTCTTGATGGCGAACGTCATCACCGGTTCGCCAAGTGCCAACGATATTCAAACGGTACAGCGCGCCGAGCACCTCACCCGGGCCGAAGCTTCCGACGTCGAACTCAACACGCTCAACACCCATGGGCCGGGCTTTACCGCTTGGCTCTCGTTTCCGCACATCGTGACGAAACAGGTGATGGGCCGCAAGGCCGACCTCCCCTCGAGCGATCAGCCGACGGCCGAAAGCGAGCAATTCACTGTCGGCCAGGTCGTCACGGCCCGCATCGCGGCGATTCTTGCGCAGTTCGCTATTGTGGTCGGCATGATTCTCATCGGCGTGCGGCATTTCGATAGCATCAGCATGGGAGTCGCCGGGGCGACGCTCTATCTCCTCCTGCCCTACACGGCCATGTGGACCGGCAGCCACACCCACTCGCTGCCGGCGGCCCTGCTCGTCTGGGCCGTCTTCAACTACCGCCGACCCGTGATCGCAGGCACACTGCTGGGGCTGGCGTGCGGCACGTTTTATTACCCGGTGTTCTTGTTGCCGCTCTGGTTCAGTTATTATTGGCGACGCGGGGCATGGCGACTATTAATTGGCATTGCAGTGGGCATGGCAGTGCTGCTTGTCATGCAGATTTTCGTGTCGTCGAGCGTGGCGATGTATTTCTCGCAGCTCCAACAGATGTTCGGTTTCCGGTTGCCCCAAACAACCGACCTGAGCGGTGTGTGGCATTACTGGTACGGCATCTGGCGGCTGCCGATTCTCGCTGCCTTCATCGGGCTCAGTTGTGTGTGCCTACCGATTTGGCCCGTGCAAAAGAACCTCGGCTCGCTGATCAGTTGTTCCGCCGCCGTCATGATTGGCGTTCAATTCTGGCACGCCCACTCGGGAGGCGTCGCGCTCGCCTGGTACTTGCCGCTCTTCTTGCTGACGGTCTTCCGACCGAATCTCGAAGACCGGATCGCCGTTGAAGTCGTCCGCTGAAGAAATTGGACAGGATGACTGGATTAGTCGGATTTACAGGATGAAAACAAAGTGAATGACGATGATCAATAGCCGACGAGCTACGACTCGTCACTAAAGTCTCTCACTACCATCCCTTTTCTATCCAGTCGATCCCGCCAATCCTGTCATCCTGTCCATTTTGCGATGAGTGACTAACTTTCGACATCGACAATACTACAAGCCACGATCGGATCGAGCCCTAGCTCTCGCGCACGCGCGACCACCTCGTCCGCGTCGCTCCCCGGATTGAGCCATAGCTCGCCACACCCTTTGGCGGCAATCTCGTTGAGTACCCCAATCCCTACAGCCGGCGGCAAGTAAACACTCACGCGATCGAGCTCGACCGGCACCTCGGCTAACGACTTGTACACCACTAGCCCAGCAATTTCACCCCCTTTGGGATTCACGGGGTAAACATCCCAACCTTGTCTCCGATGAGCAACGAGCGATTTGTAACCATACTTCGACGGGTCGGCGCTCGCCCCGACGATTGCGACGGTGGGCATTTCGTTTCTCCTAGTGAGTTTGGACAGGATGACAGGATTGGCGGGATCGACGGGATCAAGAATTGTGTCAACTTTCTAATGACTCCTACGAGACGTCCGTCGGCTGTTCATCATTTTTTATCCTGTTGATCCTGCAAATCCTGTAATCCCGTCCATAAATCGCTGACCGCTCTCTCACATCGCCATCTCTCGCCCCGTCTGCAAGATCACCATGTCGCGATAGCGCGTGTCGCTGGCCATCAGCTCTTCGTGGCTGCCGATTTCGATAATTGTCCCGTGGTCGATGACGACAATCCGGTCGGCGCGGGCGATGGTGCTCAGTCGGTGGGCGATGACGAGGCTTGTGCGGGTTGCCATCAGCTCAGCAAGGCTCTCTTGAATCACCCGCTCGCTCTCGGTGTCGAGGTTGCTGGTCGCTTCGTCGAGAATCAAAATCCGCGGATCGGCCAACACCGCCCGCGCAATAGCGAGTCGCTGTCGCTGTCCGCCGCTCAGGCGAACGCCTCGTTCGCCGACCAGTGTGTCGTAGCCATCGGGCATGTCGCGAATGAATCCATCACAAAAGGCAATCTCGGCGGCGCGATGAATCGCCTCGCGGCTCGCATGGCGATCGCCATAGGCGATATTGGCCGCGACCGAGCCATCGAACAGAAACACATCTTGCTCGACCATCCCGAGCACCCGGCGGTAGCTTTCGACATCGACCTCGCGGAGATCTTGGCCATCGAGCAGAATGCGTCCCTCGGTCGGATCGTAAAATCGGGCGGCAAGGTTACAGAGCGTCGTCTTGCCTGCACCGCTGGGACCGACCAGCGCGATCACTTCGCCCGGCGCGATGTCGATCGACACATCGCTGAGCGCTTCGCGGTCGGCTTCGGGATAGCGGAACGAGACGTTCTCGAACGTCAGCCGACCCGACACAGCGAGCTTGTCGAGCCGTATCTTGCCGGCCGACATTTCGCGTGGTTCGTCGAATAGATCGAGCACCCGGTCGAAACCTGCGAGGCTCTGCTGCAACTGGGCCGCACTATTGGCTAGCGTCGCCACCGGACCAAGTAACATGAGCAGATAGACCGTAAACATCATCAAGTCGCCAAGTGTCAAGCGGTCTTGTAGCACTCGCCAACCGCCGTAGGCAAGCAGCGCCGCGCTGGCGGCCGGAATGAGTGTTTCCCACACCAACTCGACCGCGCGCATCCACCACCAGGTGAACAGTTCTTGCCGCCCCATTGTGTGATTGCCGCGCATGATGCGATTGGTTTCGCTCCGCTGGCGGCTGAAGGCGCGGACGACGCGAATGCCTCCAAACGACTCCGCGATTTCGCCATCGACTTGCTCGCGCTGTTTGCGGGCGAGGCGATGCTGGGGGCGAATGCGGCTGATCCACGTGCGGTGCGTGAAATACACCACTGGCACAATCGCCAGTGCACCCAAGAGCAGTCGCCAGTCGACGAATGCCAGGACACTGAGGCTACCGACAAGCTGTATCACGGCCGCCCACGGGTTGTAGAGCAGCCCGAACACCAGATCGCCCACCGCACCGGCGTCTTGACGGAGTACGCTAGCCGCGCCCCCCGCTTTCATTTCCTGAATCTTGTGCAGCGGTAATCGCAGCGTATGGGCGAGCAGGTTGCGCCGCACAGTCATCTGCACGATTTTCGTAATCCGTGTCGCGTGCCAGCGTCCCCAGAGACCGATCGCAATTTTCAGCACCGTCACCACGAGCACGCCAATCGTGATCGACAGCAGCAGTGGCCAAGGCTCTCTCGGCACCCACTCGGGCAACCAATTCGGCAGTGGCTTATCGCCCAGTGCGTAGTCGACGACGAATTTGGTGCTCGCCGGGGGAATCAGCCCCAGCAAAGTCGACACCGTGAGCGTAGCGAGCGCACCGATCATCGGCCACTTGTGTGGCGTTAGCAGGCGAAAGAAATCGCCGAGCAGCTTCCAGGCCGATCGTTCACGAACCCGCTTGCCATGGCCCCCAATGTCGCGATGTTCAGCGACACCTGTTTGCAGCTTGCGGAATTGTTGTTCACTAGACGGAAAGCGTTCTGGCATCGAGGCAACATGAGTGGTGAGCGTAAACAGGACGCCTCAACTGTATGCAGCGGGTGGTGATTCGTCGATGGATGACCAGAATTACCGTCGGAAATCGGTCGGGCAAAGGCCAACACCATCTAACATGCTTGGGTCGATTAAGCCTACGCGCGTTTCGGCTTGCTGACATTTCACGAAAACTGCGCCCATTGAATCGGATATACTGGGAACCAATTGATGTTTCATAAGACTGAGCTATAGGTTCTTCCCACTAATGGCCCCACTACTTGCCTTGGTCGAATTTGTGGTTTCAGTAACGGTCGTTGTGTTGGTACTCCAATCGCTTTATGCGAGAAAGCTTTCGGCGGCGGGGTGGATGTATGCAACAATTATCGCGGTATTCGGTGTGATACTGGGCGTTTGTCTCGGCTTCTACTTTAGCTACAATCCCGCGCCGGAAGTCACACTCTATAGCTTCCCAATCCCCGCCGGATGGAAAGTTTTGGAGACCTACAAGGATGGGAGTGAACAATGGGTCGATTTCATAACTCCAGTTCCACTAATGGTGGCTGCTGCCAATACTTGCTTGATATTTAGCATTAGTATTGTTGTCGTGTGGCTATCGCACTGGCTTGTGACCAGGAAGAGCAACGACTAACTCCGTCGCTGCTCAACCGAGCACATCCGCCCATTTCTGGGAGTGAGGTATGCAACTGTCATGACGCTCAGGCGTGCAACAGCCAAGCGTCAAACGAAACCTGAGCACCCATTTCCCGACAAATTCTAATCGAGAAATCCACCCATACCAAATCACTGCTGCTGCGACTGCTGCTGCATATTCGTCTGGGGCACGACATCGACCGCGACGCTCACTGTGTGACTTCCTCCACCTAGAAACACGCCGCCGATGGGGCAGACGTCGTCGTAGTCACGGCCCCAGGCGACCGTAATGTGATCGCTCGCCGCGACCATGTCGTTGGTGGGGTCGAAGTCGACCCAACCCAATTCGCCACACCACACACTGAACCACGCGTGCGAGGCATCGGCACCGGCGAGTCGTGGTTTGCCCGGCGGTGGTTCGGTCCTCAGGTAGCCGCTCACATAGCGGGCCGCGAGCCCCAACGACCTTAGACAGGCGATGCCCAAGTGGGCAAAATCCTGGCACACGCCACGCCCCAGTTTCAGAAACTCCTCGGGAGGGGTGTTGACGTGTGTCGCACGGGGGTCGAACTCGAAGTCTTTGTGTATCCGCCGCGTCAAATCGCGGGCGGCGGTGAGCAGGCTTGTGCCAGGCTTAAAACTCTCGGCCGCGAAGTCACGAAATGCGTCACCCGTCGACACACGCCTCGAACCGAGGGAGAGTTGCAAGGCTTCGAGGCGCGTCGGCTCGCTCGCCTTCTTGAGCGACGCCGCGATCGATTCCCACGACTCGGCCGGTTGCGAAGTGTCGACGGCCGCGCGGTTAACCTGCACAACACTCTCACCGGTAACAGTCATCAGCCTGTGCGACGTGTGGATGGCAAAGTAGTGGACCTGATTGCCGAAAAAATCGAGCCGCTCGCTGGCATTGGCTGGCTCGGGATCGACCGTCAGTCGAAATTCGAGCGTCGTTTGCCCGAGACACGTCCGTGGGGCGAGGTGCAACTGGTTATGACAAACGCTCACGGCGTCGCTGTAGTCATATCTGGTGATGTGTTTGAGGTTATATTGCATTCGAGAGAGTCTAGGGTCGAGAGCCAAGGGCCTAGAGGAAAGGTTGTGTGGTTGGGGCCGAAGGCGGTGACAGATTGTAGTTTATCCCATCATGAGGGTTTGGCACATGCGCGTGCTTTTTTCATATATCTTATTGACGTTGCTATTCGCGACAGCGAAGTCGCCGCTGGCGGCTGAGCCGCCGAACATTGTGTTTGCGTTTGGCGACGACTATGGTCGCTACGCGGGCTGCTACGCGCCGCACGATGGCGAGGGGAGCATCAACGAAGTCATCGCGACTCCGAACATCGACCGCGTGGCAAACGAGGGGGTGCTGTTCCTGAATGCATTTGTCAACGCGCCGAGCTGCACTCCCTGCCGAAGTTCCCTGTTGAGTGGACAGTACTTTTGGCGAACTGGTCGCGGGGCGATTCTGATTGGCGCACAGTGGGATGCCTCGATTCCCAGCTATCCGCTGTTGCTCAATCAAGCAGGCTATCACATCGGCCAGACCTACAAAGTCTGGACTCCCGGCACCCCCAAAGACGCTCCTTACGGAGTCAGTCGCTTCGAGTTCGAGAAAGCCGGGCAAAGGTTTAATGGATTCTCGCAACTCGCCACCCGACTCCAGAATCAACAAAACAGCGATTGGAGCGAACCGCTGGTGAATGAAGTCCGCCAGAACTTCATTGCCTTTCTCGATGCACGCGAAGGGGACGAACCATTTTGCTATTGGTTCGGAGCGACGAACTGCCATCGCACTTGGGTCCGCGGTTCGGGCAAACAGCTTTGGGGCATTGACCCCGATGCACTCAAAGGGCGAATGCCGGCGTTTTTGCCCGATGTGCCCGAGATTCGCGAAGACTTTGCCGACTACCTCGGCGAGTGCCTCGCATTCGATGCAGCCGTCGGAGTCCTTATCGACGAACTGCAGAAACGAGATGAGTGGGACAACACACTGTTTGTCGTAAGTGGCGATCACGGTGCTCCTGGCTTTCCGCGCGGGAAGTGCAATCTCTATGACTTTGGCACCAACGTAACGCTGGCGATACGTGGGCCGGGCATTCCGAACGACCGCGTGGTGACCGACTTTACAACGCTGCCCGATCTCGCGCCGACGTTCCTCGAAGCGGGGGGCGTCGATATTCCAGCAGTGATGACGGCCAAGTCGCTGATGCCAGTGCTCAAGTCAACCGAGTCGGGACAAGTCGACAAGTCTCGCACCTCTGCCATTACCGGTCGCGAACGCCACGTCAACAATGCCCGCGAAGGGAACTTGCCCTATCCACAGCGGGCCATTCGGACCGCCGACTATTTGTACATTGTAAATTTCGAACCCGACCGTTGGCCGATGGGCTCGCCCCACGAGACGAAACCAAATGGCGAACCAGTGACGACGGCCGATGTCGCGTCGGATACGCGAGCCACATTTGCCGATCTCGACGCCAGCCCGACCAAAGCGTGGCTCGTCGCCAACGGCAATACGAAGCGGTGGAACTCTGCATACGAACTCGCCTTCGGCAAGCGACAAGCCGAAGAGCTCTACGACCTCGCCAAAGACCCCGATCAAGTTACCAACCGCGCCAGCGAGCCTGCCTACCAGGACACCCGGCGAAAGCTCCGTGCTCAGTTGCTGGAAATACTCGAAACGACCGGCGACCCACGCGTTACGGAGGACCCGGTGCCATTCGAGCAACCGCCGTTTACCAACTAGTTATCGACGCTGAATCGTCAGCTTCTCGCAAGGCTCCGCAGGAGCCGTCATTCCCGCGCAGGCGGGAATCCAGAGGGATTGTGTGGCAACTGGGTCGAGTTTGCAGACGATACGACAGTACCTCGATGCGATGGTTTTCGTTGTGCAATCCTTCGCGCGATTGAATGCCGATCGTCTGGATTCCCGCCTTCGAGGGAATGACGATGGATTACACGTCCGCGTGCATTCGCGACACCAGCTCGTCGAGTTGCCCACGCAGGCTCGCCAGCAGCATGTGCGGATTCGCTTCGCGCGACAGGTTCGCAAAAAAGCTGGCGGCTGTCGGATGGCGCTCGCCGACCAGCGCGTCGGTCGAGCGGCGGAGCTCGATAAGTTGTTGGTGGGCCAAGTTGAGCCGCTGCTGTGAATCGCGAGTGGCCAGCCATAGCGAGACCAGTACCCGCAGCAGTCCAACGACCAACAGCGATTGCCCCACCAGCACACAGCCGAGCCCCCAGCTCCACCAGTTGACGTGGGAGGTGACGAGCGACTGGGCAATGATGCAGCCACCCGCTAGCAACAATCCGCCACCAACGAAACTTGCCGACCAGGCGACAAGCTGGGTCCAGCTACTGGGCTGACGAATTGGTTCGGTTGCCGGAGCTTCGGTGTCGAGCGGGATCGCCGACGTTATGTGTGGAGGGTCGTGGCGGAATTTCGCAAAAGCATCGTGGCTGATCGCAATCGGCTGGGCCGATAACCGGCGACCAAGTTCGCGAAGTCGTGCTCCCCCTGGTCCTTCGAGCAACTCGGCCAGAGCGTCCACCGGCGGGCGGGCTGCGGGGGCTGTCGATAACGCGTCGACCGGCGGCAGCGCCTCGCGCAAACAGCGGCTGCAACGCAGCACTCCGGAAGTGGCCACTCCCACGGCGGGCAAATCTTGTTGACAGTGCAGACACCACATCCGTTCCACCCCAAGCGGCGCGTCGTTCGTTGCATCGTCAGTTATCGGCTTTCTCCTGTGGTTGAGTTTGACGTTTTTAGCGATTTTATCGACCGGCAATGTAGCTACCGTCGTAGCTACCGTCGCCAGACGGTGGACGGTTGTTATCCTCCGCAGCAGTGGGCGTTCTGACCGTTTTGTCCACGAAACAGCAAACACGATTGGAGGGGACAAAACCCCGAATTTTGTCTCGCCCCCAACTCGCAAAAACCACTTGTTTTCCAGTCGATTTTGCACATCGCCCGTGAATTTCGTACCTGGGTTTTGACTGACCAGTTGGTGACATTTTGGACAAAACCCAGTTGGGGGAGTTCGGAATGCGGATTTCGGAATGCGGAATGAGACGCTCCGTCATGTCCGCCGGGTGCCACCCTCTGGCTTGCCCAGCGCAGCGCATCGCACAAATTTTTATGTACGCCCGTCCTACCACACCGCGCGGCCAATTTCGACAACAAAATTTGGCCGGCCGTCGTTCGAGTTAACGAGGTAAGGGGCCTCGCTCGCCTCGTGGGGTGGCTTAAGAACAACTCTCGCGCAGCGGC
>JBGSWC010000127.1:0-3284 GCA_041752635.1 Pirellulales bacterium
AGGCGATCATCGCCCGGATTACCGATATCGCAATCAGCAGCGGCGCCGCCTGCAGCAGCGCGACTCCCGAACCGAGCCACGTGTTGCGGGCAATCGGGTTGTCGGACGACCACATTCGCGGGAGCCTGCGGATTGGACTGGGACGGTTCAACACGGCCGCGCAAATTCCAGCGGTTGTCGAGCGCCTCGCCGCGGCCATAGCCGACGTGCGGCAACTGGGCCATTAGACAATCACGGCATTTTGCCCCCGAGTTACGGCCTTTCCTTCGCCGATAAACTGCTATAATGTGAGAGTAAGCGGTCCGCCTGAGACGGCCGCCGTTGAAGAATCAAGCGTTAGATGGGAGCTAGAAACGATGTCGGTTTTGATGACTGAGCGTGCCGCTGAAGAAGTCAGGCGAATTATGGAGACTCAAAAGCTCGAAGAGGGGCATTTTGTCCGCTTCGGAGTGACCGGTGGCGGTTGCAGCGGCCTTTCGTACGCCTTTGCCTTCGACAACAATTTCGACGACGCAAACGATGGCAGCTATGACTGTCACGGCGTCAAACTGGTCGTCGACAAGAAGAGCGATCTCTTTCTCGACGGCACCACCATCGACTGGTACGAAGGTCTCGAAAAGCGGGGCTTCACCTTCGATAACCCAAATTCGGTAAAGAGTTGTGGGTGCGGCAGTTCGTTCCAGGCCTAGTACCCCAAAGAAATTCTTAGCCTAAAGAAATTCGCACCAAAAATCTCAACAAATTCACGCGGTCATCGGTGCCTTGCCGGTGGCCGCTTGTCGTTGGTCGACGGTTAATCGGCATAGCCGTAACAACCGGAACCAGTGGGCCGACCGGCGCTAGCGTTTGCCACGATCGCGATCGCTTGTTCGCGCGCTGCCGCGAATTTGTATGTTAGCTTTCTAATAGAGGCGACATTCGCCTCCCACTCCTCTCCGCGGTCCTACTAAACCGCTTTTCTTTTTATGGATGTCCCTGCCATGACCAACTTCTTTCGCCGATTGCTGTTTGACGAAGACGGCCCCACTGCCGTCGAATACGCCGTATTGCTGGCTTTGATTGTGATCGCCTGCCTTGGATCGGTGCAGGCTTTGGCAACCGCGACAGGCGCGAGCCTCAACTCGTCGGCTGGCCAACTGGCCGGTGCCTTTGGTTCGTAACGGCTATTAGCCCGATCGATCGCGTGGCCCAAGGGGCCGCGTGTTGCGGTAATTCCCCCCCAGTTTTGCTGCGTAAATTCACGCCTACCTAAAGTCCACCGAAGTGATGGACGATAAAAACAGCGCCGGGACTCTGCAATCGCCCAACTTCCAATCCCGCCGCGGCCCGCCACATCCTCCATCAGCGGCTCTTTCGTGCTGTCGAAACTATTGCCCCAGTTTCGCCGCCGAAAGGGCCGCTTTTTTTACAGCACCAGCATCGCATCGCCGTAGCTATAAAAGCGATAATCGTTTGCCAGCGCTTCGCGGTAAGCCGCTCGTGTCAATTCGCTGCCCGCGAGTGCCTGAACGAGCAGCAGCAGCGTGGTTCGTGGAAAGTGAAAATTTGTGAGCAGCGCATCGACGACGCGGAATTCGTAGGGCGGGTGGATGTAGAGCTGCGAGTCTCCCCGCCAAGCGGACAGTGGCTCTCCGAAGGGTCGCTCGGCGGCCGCCGATTCGAGCAGCCTCACCGAGGTCGTACCGACCGCAACGACCCGCTTGCCGGCTTGTTTGGCCGCGTTGATCTTCTCGGCCGAAGCGGTTGTGAGCTCCCCCCACTCCGCGTGCATTTCGTGATCTTCGGGCCGCTCGCTGGTAATCGGCCGAAACGTCCCGAGCCCCACGTGCAAGGTAATCGGCGCAAACAGCGCCCCACGATCGGATAACTCGACAAGCAGATTTCGCGTGAAGTGCAGCCCCGCGGTTGGCGCTGCGACGGCTCCTGGGTTCTTGGCAAACACCGTCTGATAGTTCGTCACATCGGCATCGATCATCTTGCCGCCGCGAATGTAGTGGGGCAGCGGCACGCGGCCTAAGTTTTCGAGCAACTGTTCGGTTGGCTGGTCGCTGTCGATTTTCGCGGCCCATTGCCCTCCGTCGAGCCGCTCGACGAGCCACAACCGTTCGGCGGGCCGGCCGTCGCGATCGGCAAGCGTGACGACCTCGCCTGCGGTCAACTTGCCTCGTGTCTTACAGACCAACACCCAGGCTCCGTCGTCGCGGGTTCGCAGATAAAGTCCCTGCCAGCGCCCGCCGGTGCTTTTGCGGTGGCCCACAAGTTGCGCCGGCACGACTTTGGTCTCATTCAGCACCAGGGCGTCGCCCGTCCGAATGATCTCGGGCAGATCGCGGATGTGAAGGTGTTCCATCGCCCCGGTTGCTCGATGCACAACCAACATTTTCGCATCGGCACGGTTGCGCAGCGGTTGCTGGGCGATGCGATCGCGTGGCAATTCGTAATCGAAAAACAGCGACGAACTATCCATAGAACTGCGCGGAGAGACTGACTTCATGGTGCGATTGTAGCGAATCGCCATTGTAGCAAATCGGCGGAAACCTACATCGTAGCGCCTTGCTGGCAGTTGCCAATCCCGATCGCGACCGAGACACAAGAGCGGTTGTCGACGGAGACGCAAGATTTCCGAGCCATCCCCCCCCTGCCCGAATTCTTGCGAATCCGGCCTCAAAGTTGACTTGGCAACCGACAGACATCAATCGGTGGGGCAGCCAAGCTTCCCACTACACCAGGGATTGTGGTCTCTCGCGGTCATGAGTCGGGGGGCGACTTCGCTCGGGAACGAAACGCCGGTGCGTTATAAAAAACTTTGTGGAAATTTATGTTAACGACCGGAGGTAGGCAAAATCTCTCGCGAATTTTGTCGCCTTGGTAGTCCCCGCGTGAACATCCGCTAACTGCTAGCAACCAATTATTCGATTGGTAAAGTCGGCGGGTCAGCCTATCTTTCTCCCATCGCTCGTCGGCCACGGCAGCGGGTTACAAGAGTTGGCGAAAGGATTCGCACCACGACTCTTGGCTGGTGGGCCAGCTTGGTCCCCTCAATGCGTCTCCGACGCTTCGGGCACACGGAAGTGCCCGAAGCCGGACGCACGCTTCTCACCGCCACAAACAACCTCGCCGAGACGAAGTTGTGTCCAAGTCAGAAAAGGTGTCAGGAACGAATGGCATTAACATTCGCGTAACTACTGTCGCCTCAACGCTTAAGCATTGCTATCGCTGCACTGCTAGCGTGAGAAAAGCGAACACCTCCTGCGTAGTGGATTTGTTAACAATCCTCACGCCAC
>JBGSWC010000128.1:0-14913 GCA_041752635.1 Pirellulales bacterium
CGGAGTGCCGGTTCCCCAGAAGTCGTCGCTGCGGGGCGAACGACTAGCGGGCGGATGCTCAACGAGCCCGGCGTCTTAGGGCTGGAATCGACCAATCGCGACGACCCGCTTAAGGCCTACAGTCAGTCGCGGCACAGCTTGCCTAAGTTGACAGTTGCCGTTTCGCCGGCAGCCTCGTGCAATCGTCGCCTAGTAACCCGAGGATTGCGGATAGAATACTTGGTTGGTTGGCACCGGAGCGAACCTTGCCGGCGGCGGATCAGCCACGGGCGGATGAGCCAGCAATTGACGCAATGGCCCCTGAGGCATCGACCATCCGGTCGTCCCACTGGAGCTTCCAAAAGTGTCGCATTCTTCACGACAATCGCCCTGATAGCAGGCGTCTGGGCCATCGTCGAACTCGACGTCACCCGCGGCACCACATGTCAGGCAGCCGCATGAATCGCCCACGAATGCGTCGCCTCTGACCACGCGGCTGACTAAATCGACCCCCAGTCCACGAGGTTGATCGACAGCCGGAACGCCCACGACGCAGCCACTCGCTAGCAAGGTCAAGCTGCTAGCGAAGGCGAGTAGCGTAGTTGGTCGAAGCGAGCGGATCACCGCGATTCTCGGTGTGGTTAGAACGGTCCCCTGCTATGGAGATCGACCTGGTGGGGGGCAATTCTTTCGCCTAATCGTTATAATCTGTCCCCATTAGCTGCGCTCGCAACGGCAAAAAAACAGAGTGGACGCCAGCGGCGTCTGTTGAGTACACTCTCGCGAAACCAAGGCCAAAACACGACAAATCGACGCTATCTTGTCCACAGCCTGCTAGAATTAATTGCATGAAAGACAAAATTGCCAAATTACTGCTATCGTTGCTACTAATTGACGGCATCGCTCGGGGTGATACTCCTGAATCGGCGACCTCTGATCCCTCGATTGCCGAACTCGTCGCCCAACTCGACGCCGATCACTTTGCGGTCCGCGAATCGGCGACCGAGCGGTTGCTTGCGATCGGGTCGGCGGCTGCTCCGGCGCTTGCTGTTGCTAGCCAGGGTGAATCACTCGAGGCAGCCGATCGGGCGGTTTGGCTGCTCGACAAATTGGCCGAAGACGAAAATCGTGTTGTGCAGCGTGTGGCGCTTCAGGCGCTACTCGCCGCCGACCGTTTCCCTAATGTGCAAGACCAAGCCAAGTCGCGACTCGATGATCTTTGCGAAGCGGTTTGTCGCGAAGAGTTCGAGCGGCTGGGCGGATCGCTCATCGTGAAACATCCCTTCGATCCAATGGTCGGTATCGTCACGCTGGCTGAAATAGAACTCGGCCCCGAGTGGAAAGGCGGCGGCGACGCCTTTGCCAAACTGGCTGATTTGCGCGATTTGCACACCATCGAAATCACCGGCGAACGATTTGTCGATAAGTCACTCGAGCACATGATAAACATCAAGTCGTTGCGGCAAATTCGAGTGACTGGCTCAAGCGTATCGCCAGCCATCGTTACAAAACTAAAGGCGGCTAATCCCGATCTCTATATGATGATCGAGAATGACAGCATGCTCGGTGTTCATTATATGCCGACCGGCGAATTCACGATTTCCAGTGTCATCGAAGACTCCCCCGCGTCGCAGGCAGGTTTACAGCCGGGCGATGTGATTGCCAAGTTCGATGGCAAACCAATCGATAGTTTCGACGTGCTCACCGCTCACGTTTCGCAGCACCGTCCGGGAACGGAAGTAAAAATTGAGGTCCGCCGCGGTGAAGAACTACTTGCAAAGCAAATTCGCCTGGGGGCTCGTGTCCCTGTGTCGGGCATGCGCCGTTAGATTCTTATTGAGCCGACGGCGCTAGCCGCGGGTGACAATTCGATCACCTAGCATCAATACCCGACGCTAGCGCGTTCGGCTCAAGGTTCGCGCAGCTTCTTTAAATCCGGCCAATCGCGAGTATTCGCCACGTCGACTGCCGTTAGGCCTCCGCGTCGCGCTTGTAAGATTCCATATCGAAGCACGTCGAACCCGGTGGTGCTGTGAGCGTCGCTATTGATAACGATCGGAATGCCTCGCCGTTTTGCGCTTGCGAGGTTCACGTCGTCGAGATCAAGACGCATCGGATTCGCATTGAGTTCTAGCAGTGTGCGATGCTGGGCGGCAGCGTCGATGACCGAGTCGAGATCGACTTCGTACGCTTCGCGTTTGTTTATCAGCCGACCGGTGGGGTGGGCGAGTTGGTCGACGTGAGGGTTCTCGATCGCGCCGAGAATCCGCTCGGTGATTTGCTGGCGTGACTGGTTTTGACCGTAGTGAACACTGGCGATCACCCAATCGGCTTCGGCCAGCACCTCGTCGGGCAAGTCCATGCCGCCGGCTTCGAGAATGTCGCACTCGATCCCTTTGAGTACGATGAAGTTATCGAGCGTCCGGTTAATGCGATCGATCTGTTGCCACTGGGCACGAAGTCGATCGCCATCGAGTCCGTTGGCCATGCTCACGCGCTTTGAGTGGTCGGTGATGGCGATGTAACGTAGTCCGCGGCCCCGCGCAGCGGCGATCATCTCGCCCATTGTGTGCTTGCCGTCGCTTGCGGTCGTGTGCATGTGCAAGTCGCCGGCAAGGTCGGCGAGTTCTATCAGTTTGGGCAATCGCCCCGATTCGGCCCAGCGAAATTCGCTGCGATTCTCACGCAGTTCGGGCGGAAACCAAGGCAGATCGAGCGACTTGTAGACATCGACTTCATCTTTTCCAGCGAGGTAAACTTCGCTCTCGTCGTCGACGCGAAAGATTCCCCACTCGTTGACTTTCATTCCGCGGTCTTTGGCGATGCCGCGTAGCGTGACGTTGTGTTCCTTCGATCCGGTAAAATATTGCAGCGCCGCACCAAACGACTCGCTCGGCACAACGCGCAAGTCGACCTGTGGCCCGCGGGCGAGTCGGACCGACATCTTGGTGTCGCCGCGTGCGATTGTTTCTTCGATTCCGTCATACTCGGCGAAGTGGTCCATCACCGCACCAGCGTCACCAGAATCGACGAGCAGGTCGATGTCGCCGACGGTCTCTTTGCCACGTCGGTAGCTGCCGGCCGGTTCGATTCGCGCGAGAGCCTTGCACTGCCGCATATGGGCGAGCAGCGACTGGACGATTTTGTCGGCGTCGTTCCATCGCATTCGTTTGTCAGCCGAGGCGGCAATGTTGATGCCCGCCAGCAGCGTCTGCTCCGTCTTCGCACCGAAGCCCTTCAGCGTGCGAAGCTGCTGCGACTTGCAAGCGTCGCTGAGTTTGTCGAGCGAGTCGATGCCAAGCTCATTATAAAGCACTGCCGCTTTCTTCGGCCCCAATCCTGGCACACGGAGCAGCTTGAGTACGCTCTCGGGAATTTTTGATTTCAATTCATTCAGTTGAGGCGACTCGCCCGTTGCGATGAGCGTGCGGATTTTCTCGGCAAGGTCGCTACCGATGCCCTCGATGGCGGTAAGGTCGTCCCCTCGCTCGACCCAGGCCGCCAACGACTCGGCAAAATCGGCGATTTTCCGCGAACCGTTGCGATAGGCCCGCACACGAAACGGATTGGCTCCCTGAAATTCGAGCAGGTCGGCGATCGTTTCGAACGTGGCGGCAATTTGGCGATTGTCCATTCTTCTTCTTTGTTCTTCCTCGGCGAGGTTCGCGGAATTATGCACCAAAATCGAGAAACTCGATCGAGGTGCAAAAATCGGCGAATTTTGCACCTGCAACTTCCGGAAAACCCTGCGATTCACGATGCGAAACGCGATAGCGAGGTGCAAAATGTCGAGAATTTAAGGTCATTTCCGTCAATTTCGGAGGTGCAAAATTCGTTCAGCTCTCAGTCGCGATATCGACGAAAGCCAACATCCTGTTTTTCGTGCCTTTTTTGTGTTTTTCGTGGCCATGCAATCGCAGCCAACTGCCAATCAGCCGCAACCTTGTCTTTCATCCTTCAGGCTAATCATTCGGGCTAGCCACCGCACTGGAAGCGAATTGTAAGGACTGCCGCAGCGATTTCTACAACGATTCTTGGCCAGTTGCTCGCGACGCCGCGCGACTATTCAACGAGGCGAACCGGCATGCCGATGGCGATCCGATTCGCTCGCCCGCGCTGTTGCTGATCGAGATTTGTATTAATCGCGACACGATAGAAATGGTCGAATCGCGTGGCGGGCGACCAACTGGGCAACTCGCTTTCGCGTAGCTTGGCGACCTGCTTCGTAAACTCTCGCGTCGGTTCACCGGTGCGGCTATCGAGCGACGGAACCACACAGCGCTGACAGACCTTTTCGCCACGCAATACGACATCGCCGATGGCGAATCGACGTGCCGCGGTTTCGCCCACAAGTCGGTCTTCCCAGAATGGCTGATCTGCTTCGACGAGCAAATTGGCCCTCATCCGGCGTAAATGTTCGTCGGCATCGATTGCTGGCAACCATTCGTGTAGCCGGTCGAGCGTCGCTGTCGAAATAAGCGTTGGTCCACTCGCTTCGAGATCGTCAGGAAAGCCAACTACTTCGTTCTGCTCAATGGCAATGCGACGACCAAGGAAATCGCTGAACCATTCGGCCAGTGGCGATTCGCCCGCGAAGAGGTCGAACTCGACGACCGATTGGCTTGGCGATGTGAGCGAAACGCGGCTCAAGTCGGCGGCGAATTCACAGCGAACCTGCGTCAGCTCGCGAGTGTTGCGGACCGAAACAGACTTTCCCTCGCTATCGACGAGACGAAATTGCCGGTCGCCCGCAAGCGCTCCACTGTCGAGCAATTTTGCTGCTGTCAACTCGTGGCCATCGAGCGATTTAATGGGATAGATCGTGATGCGAACGAGTCGGTTCATGCGCTGAGCCACTCGACAAGCTGGCGGCAATCTTCGAGTGTTTCGACCGCCAAGTCGGGCTCTGCTGCGCGGAGCTCGTCGATGGGCGTGAACCCGGTCGGCACCGCCACTGCGAACGCACCAATCGCCCGAGCACAGCGGATGTCGTGGACTGTGTCGCCGATAACGGCAATGCGGCTGTCGCCGTTGGCGACCATGCCATGATGTTCTTGTGCAGCCAAAAGGGCCGCCCGCGCGATGTCGTCGCGGTCGTGGTGATGGTCGCCGTAGCCGCCATAGGCAAATTGGCCCCACAGCCTGTAGTGCGACAGCTTCGCGATGGCACCATCGGCGATGTTGCCCGTGAGCAGCCCAATTCCAATGTGCCCGGCCCCCTTCAGCTCGGCAATCAAATCACCCACGCCGGGCAGCACCTGGCCGACGCATTGGGGGAGTTGCAGCTTGAGTTCGCGCAGATAAGTCGTGCGAAACTGCTGCCAAATTTCGTCGTCGGTCTCGATGCCGTGAATGCGGAACAAATCGCTAGCGATCGCGCGGTCGCTGCGACCGGCGAACGGAATGTCGCCCGACAATTGCTCGATGCCAAACAACTCGCGAAAGGCGGCTGCAAAAGCCTTTTGCCCGGCTCCGCCCGTGGCAACAAGTGTTCCGTCGATATCAAAAAAGCAAACTCTCATGTGGGAAATATAGTATTGCCAATTGAATGTAGCTACCGTCGCCAAGACGGTGGATGCCCGAACGCGACGCCTTCCACCGTCTTGGCGACGGTGGCTACATTAACGACGAAGTGGTGCCTTTCCCGTTTCGATACGCCGTTGGTTGACCATCGCCAGCGCGGCCGGCGTTTGCGCGAGAAACTTCACGACCTGTGTCTTCGACACGCCTAGCCACTCGGCGGCAGCCGAAATTTCCCAATCGTCAGCGGTCAATCGGTCGAGCAAATCGGCCAGCATCGCCGGCAGGTCGGTGTGGTTGTCGGCAACCTGAATCTTTTTCGCCCGTAAGTGCGACTGCCAAGCGGGACCGGGCGTCGTGGCTGCCGCGTGGCGGACCGCCAGCGCCAGTTTCAGGCGAAGGCGAGCCATCGCCACCTGCCGATTATCGGCCTGGCTCCGCTTTTCGTTGGCCTCGGCGGCGATGCCGCTCGGGGTGTGTTCGACAATCGCGGCCGACTCGACTTTGTTGCGATGCTGTCCCCCCGGCCCCGACCGCCTAGCGAATCGCCACTTGCATTGCTTTTCGAGTTCGTCAAACGGTAAGCTACTGGGATGCATACGGCGTAAGTTGACACGATTTCGGGATTGGCAGGATCGACGGGATGAGAGAAGGAACCAATTGATGCGTTGATTGGTCCATGTTCCGTAACGTTCGCGGTAACAGTCCTTCCCGTCAATCCGGCCGACTTGGCTTTGCTGAGCGTGGACTTCCGAATATCTGCCACTTCGGCTACAAAACATTTCATGACTGTGACTCTACCACCCTCGACCGGCATGCCGACGAATGGCAACGCGGCAGTTGGCAAAGAGATCACCGTCATGAACGTTTGGCCCTCGATCAGTGCCGGTCCGTGGGGCCGTTGGCTCGGGCGCTGGTTTGACAATCGGACGGGTGTCACCATCGGCGGCGTACCGATCACGCTCGGCTGGATTTTGGTTCTCAAGACGATCCCGCTGACAGCGTTCTTGTACTTTAACAAGATCGTCCCGCGCATTCCCTTCGTGATTTTCGGCTGGAAGAACACGACCTGTCGCCGCTATCGACTCACGAATCATCGCTTAGTGATCGATTACCCTTTCAGCCACGACGAATACGCGAGTTTGCCGCTCGAAGGATTCGATACGGTCGAACTCGAACAGCGTCCCGGCCATGCCTGGTTTCGCGCCGCCGACATCGTTTTTCGTCGCGGGTTGAGCGAAGTCTTTCGCTTGCCGGGGGTGCCCCACGCCGAGGGGTTTCGGCAGACGATACTCAAGACCAAACGCAGCCGCATGTAGCAACCTGATGTAGCCACCGTCGCCAGACGGTGGACCGCCCAGGAGTTACGCATCCACCGTCTGGCGACGGTGGCTACATTGCGGCTACATTGCTTTTGCTGCTTCGATCGCAAAGTAGGTGAGAATGCCATCGGCACCCGCGCGTTTGAACGCGAGCAGACTCTCTTCGACGGCCTTCGTGCGGTCGAGCCAGCCCTTCTCGAATGCGGCACAGAGCATCGCGTATTCGCCGCTCACTTGATAGGCGAACGTTGGCATACTGAACTCACACTTCACGCGGGTCACGATATCGAGGTAGGGCATGCCGGGCTTGACCATCACCATGTCGGCCCCTTCGGCAATGTCGAGTGCCACTTCGCGGAGCGCCTCGTCGGTGTTGGCCGGATTCATCTGATAGGTTCGCTTTTCACCCTTGCCCAAGTTGGCCGACGAACCGACCGCGTCGCGAAACGGTCCGTAGAATGCCGAGGCATATTTAGCCGCATAGGCCATGAGGCTCACATCCGTGAAACCCTCGGCGTCGAGCGCCTGGCGAATGTGACCGATGCGTCCATCCATCATGTCGCTCGGCGCGATGATGTCGCAACCGGCTTTCGCTTGCACCAGCGATTGCCGCGCTAACATGTCGAGCGTAGCATCGTTGACGACGTAGCCACCTTCGACCAGACCGTCTTGACCGTGACTGCTGTAGGGATCGAGCGCGACGTCGCACAGCACGCCAATTACGTCGCCAAACTTTTCTTTGACCGCCGCCGTCGCGCGGCAAACGAGATTGTCGGGATTGATCGCCTCGCGGGCGTCGTCGGTTTTTAGCTTGGCGTCGGTCGCCGGAAACAACGCCACAACGGGAATGCCCAAATCGACCGCTTCGCCCACAGCCCCAAGCAGTAGGTCGATCGACAACCGATCGACACCGGGCATCGACGCGATCGGCGTCCGCAGGTTCGTGCCGTCGTGGACGAAAACTGGCCAAATCAAGTCGCTCGGCGAGAGCGAGTGTTCGGTCGTAAGGCGGCGAATCCAGTCGTAACGCCGCAGGCGGCGGAGTCGGACATGCGGAAATTGGCCGCCGCTGGGAAAGGGAGTCGACAAGAGAATCTCGCAGTTATCGTAAAGTGGCGAATCAAAATATGGCTCAGGGCTCCATTATCGGTGCGATCGGCTTTAGAATCTAGCAGCTAGCCAACCATTTAAACCTGCGTCGTTTATGCCACAGCAGCTTTCCGTTGGACCGTTTCACTTTTGCTCGACCGGGGTCCGCTTTACGGGCAAGCCGGAGATGGATGCATGGAAAGGCCCACTTCACTTCGCCGTGTGGTGTCAACGCGCCGGTCCATGGTGGATTGGCGATCTCATAAACGCTGGCGAAGACGGATTCGGCGAAGCATTTTCGCAAATGTGTGAAGGCGTCGTCTCGACCGAAATGCTGAGCCGCTATGCATCGGTCGCGCGTCGCGTGCCGATCGACAACCGGCGAGCGACCCTTTCGTGGTCGGCCCATGCGGCGGTGGCACGACTCACACCGGCCGACCAACGAAAATTGCTCATAGCGGCCGAGTCGCACGGTTGGACCAGCGAAGAGCTGCGCGTTAAAGTCCGGGAGTTTCAGCAGCGAAGCTAGCGATTGAAGGTTGCGATGACGATCACGATAATGGCAACGATCGTAAGCGCAATGACAACGGCTTTTTGATTCACTTGTTTTTCAGGGATAGCTGGCTGCGAAATTCGCTGTGTCAAGTTTGGCGGTCGCTTGGTGTCAGCCAATTGCACATCACTGCGATATGTCCCGGCATTCACATCGACGTCTTCACCCGCCGCGAGTGCTTGCAGAGTCTTGTGGGCCGACTCGGCCGAAATGGGGCGCTCAGCGAGTGTCTTGCCCATCAGTTGCTCGACATAGTCGGCGACTGCCGTAGGACAGTTTGGCACGATCTTATCGAGCCTAGGGATGGGCGAGAACAGATGGTGTTCGAAGATTTCGACGACGTTGTCGCCGTCGTAGGGGGGGTGGCCGGCGATCATCTCGAATAGCATACAGCCGACCGCGTAGAGGTCGGCCGCGCCGGTCAATTCGTCTTCGCCACGTACTTGTTCGGGCGCCATATAGCGGCACGTCCCCACGGTATTTCCGTGGGCGGTGAGGCGGTGCAGATTCATGTCGCGTGCGAGTCCGAAGTCGCCGACTTTGATCATGCCATCCGACGACAGAAAAAGGTTGGCCGGCTTGAGGTCGCGATGGATAACGCCGCGACGGTGAGCGTGGTCGAGGGCATCGCAAATTTGGGCTGCGACCGAGCAGGCGTCTTGCCAATTTAGTCTTCGGCTCGCTTTGAGGGCGCTTTGCAACGTACCCGCGTCGACCAACTCCATGACAAAATAGAGTCTACCCAGCTCATCGATGCCGCAGTCGAGATGCTTGACGACGTTGGGGTGATCGAGCTTTTCGAGCACCGACACTTCACGGACAAAGCGTTTTTGAATGTCGAGATTATCGGCGGATTTGGCGTTAAGCAGCTTAATGGCCACCTGCTCACCAGTTTCGTCGTTCGTGGCGAGAAAAGCTGTGCCCGCCGACCCCGCTCCAAGCTCGCGCTGAATTGAATACTTACCAACATGTTGCTGGGCGATCATTGCCTAGTCCCCGAAAGTCTTTGCGCCTAATTGCAAAGCGTATCGCAACCGCGGGTGTATTTCAATGAGAATAGCGTCCCCGACAAGCACGCAGCGCAAGCAAGTGAGTATTTCCACCCGGCCACACGGCCGCACCGACTCACTTGCTTGCGCTGCGTGCGTGTATACTTGGTCGTTTACAGGACAACCGGCGCGAACTCAAACCGCGCCCCGTCGAACAGCCCCAGGTCGCTGAGTTTGAGGTCGGGGATCACCAACAAGGCCATGAAGCTGAGCGTCATGTAAGGAGCCCTGAGGGGGCAGTCCCACGACTTCACCAGCCGGTCGAGTTGGCTGTAGGCATTGCCGACCTCGTCGCACGTGCCGGTTCCCATCAGCCCCGCGACTGGCAGGGGGAGTACCGCGTGTTCAGCTTTCGAGAGGCAGACGGCACTCAGCCCGCCACGCGATTCCATGACCAGGTTCACAGCAGCCGCAATGTCGTCATCGTTGGTCCCAACCGAAATGACGTTGTGGGAGTCGTGGGCGACACTCGACGCGAGCGCCCCTTGGCTCAGTCCAAAACCCTTGATGAACGCGATGGCCAGTTCGGCCTTTGCGTACCGATTGACAACGACGAGCTTCAGCACATCGTTGGCCAGATCGGCTTGGGCATAACCATCGACGACTGGCACTTCGGCGGTGGTTGAACCGGTGACAATCTGACCGTCGATCGCTTGAATGCAGCGCACCGTGCATGATTCTCCGCTTGCGGCTAAGCCGCGAGCGGTGGCAAGTTCCACCGCCGAAATAGTCTGCGGAACGAACCGGTTGATCGGCTCGGTGGCGACGCTGGCTAGTTTCGAGATGCCTTCTTCGGCAACAAGCTGGCCATCGATCCAAGTTCGCTTGACTTCGAACGACTCGAGCGAAGCCACCTCAATGAAGTCAGCCGGATCCCCCTCGCGGAGTTGTCCGACTGGAAGGTCGTAGTGATCGACCGGCACGCAACACGCCGCCAGCAACGCGTCGAACAAATTTATGCCACTGGCAACCGCTCGCGCAACGAGTTGGTTAATATGACCGAGCAGCAACTCGTCGGGGTGCTTGTCGTCGCTACAGAGCATGACCATGCCAGGGTGTGTGCCGAGCAATGGGTAAAGCACTTCAAAATTCCGTGCGGCCGAGCCTTCGCGAATGGCGATCTTGCACCCCGCGGCCAGTTTGTCGATTGCCTCGTCGTGAGCAAAACACTCGTGATCGGTGGTGATTCCCGCGGCGATGTACTGGGCCGCTTGCTGACCTCGCAGTCCCGGCGCGTGGCCGTCGACTGGTTTACCCAGTTTCTTAGCGGCGGCAATCTTGGCGAGGCACTCGGCGTCGCCATGAAGTACGCCGGGAAAATTCATCATCTCGCTCAGGTAACCAATCCGCTCGTCGGCGAGCAAAGTCTCGACTTCGGCGACCGAAATTACCGCTCCGGCCGATTCAAACGTCGTTGCGGGCACACACGAAGGGGCCCCGAAGCAGAACTTCAGGGGGCTATGCGAAGCGTTCTCGAGCATGAACTCAACGCCGGCGACGCCCAACACGTTGCCGATTTCGTGAGGATCGCTAACGGTCGCCACAGTACCCCACACAACAGCCTGGCGGGCAAACTCGGTCGGCAGCAACATGCTGCTCTCGATATGGATGTGGCTGTCGACGAAGCCTGGCATGAGGTAGGTGGAGGCCTGGTCGGTTGTCGGATCGATGCGAGTGATTTTGCCGTCGGACCACTCGACGGTGCCGGGAAAAATGCTCTTCGCCCGGATGTCGATAATGTTTGCGGTGATTTTTCCGGAAGACATAGGTTGCCTTTCAGTTACTTAGTAGGGCAGGGCTAGGAACCGCAGTGCAGAGTATTGGCGAGCCCGCCCCTGCTGTCGACCGGGTGGTGCTAGCAGTTGGTTGGAAAAAATAGGCGAACTTTTCTGAAAGTATCGACTTTAACACGTCGATAACTTCCTGCAGGCAATGTTCCCAAGGGGGGCTTGGGCGTGCCGCACGGCGGCTGCATTAAGTTGCAGGCGTCCGGCGGTTCGCTTCGCTCGATCAGCCTCCCGAAAGGACGTTTTTGCTATGTCACGCGCCCATTTTTTGAATTCGTGTGCCGCCCTGCTGGCGGTGTTGGCGCTGGTCGCCGCCGAATCTTCCGCGCAACAGCTCAATTGGATTCATGCGCGAACTCCCGGGCAGCCGGCCCCCGCTTCGGTCCAACGTGCTGGCAGTGCCGAGCAGGCGCGCACCAATCAGTCCGCCGCCGCTCAACCACTCAGTTCGGCTCGACAGGCTGCCGCCCAAGCGGCCCGACGCGATGTGCCGCCGACACCGATCGCCGAAGGCGCGCGCTCTCGGGCCGTCGAAGACTCGATCAACGCCGTTGTGCCGGCTCAATACGAAGCGCCCGGCTACGGGCACCCAATCATCGGTCCCAGTTGTGGCGTCGATGGTTGCGGTTGCGGCGAGCCCACTTGCGGATTCATCGGCGATCCCACTTGCGGCATTCCCGCGTGTGGTTGTGGCGATCCCTGCTGTGGCGATCCCTGCTGTGGCGATACGTGCGGCTGTGGCGACACCTGCCAGCCTGTCTTGGGCGGTTGTGCCGTAAGAGGTTGCACTCCCTGCATTCTCTACCTACCGCCGATGCGCGAATTAACGTTATTCGGTGGTGTGCAAGGTCACACCGGTCCGCTCGACAAAGGTCGTGACGGTGGCAACTTCGGCTTTAACCAGGGTTTCAACATCGGCGGCGAAATGGCTTGGCTCCCTTGGCCGGGGCTGGGATATCAGCTTGGTTACCGGGCCACGCAGAACCAGGTAAATGGCGATGAACGAATCGGCACCAGCGATAGCCACTCACAAAGCTTCATCACGGCCGGCTTGTTCCGCCGGGCGAAAGTGGGTTGGCAATACGGCGTTGTCTACGATTTGCTCCGCGACGAACGAATCGAGTCGCAAGACTACGGCCAAATTCGGGGTGAACTGAGCATTGTGAATCCTAAGGGAGGCGAAATCGGCTTCGCCTTCGCCTCGCATACCAATGAAAACGAATTCATCATTCCGAACCAACCATTGCGAACTTACCACGCGACCAATCAGTACTTGTTATTCTATCGCTTGCAAGGTTGCGAGGGGGGCGAGTTTCGCGCTGCCGCCGGCTTCGACGACGATAGCAAAGGCATCCTGACCGCCAATTTCATGGTGCCGCTCAGCAAGCGATGGAGCCTCGACACCGGATTCACTTACCTGATTCCCGAGGACAGCAACGCCAACCCTCGCGGCCGCGAAGAAGCCTGGAACATTGGTATGAATCTTGTCTGGCACTATGGATGTCGGGGCGACAAATACTACCAGAACCCCTTCCGCCCGCTGTTTAACGTCGCCGACAACGGCAGCCTGAGTGTTGACGACCGGCAGTAGACATTTAGCCCCCGGTCAATGACCGGGGGGCATCAAGTGAGATGCTAGCCGACGACCTTCGCGTTGAAGTCAATTGCAGAGTTGTGTACCCGAATCGCCGAGAATGCGGCGAGACAAAATGCGATCAATAGCAATGCCGACATCGGCTCAGGCACTGCTCCCGTGGCGACTGATGCGGGCGGCAGTAAGTTGCCGAAGTTGCTTCGCCACAGGGTATACTGAGCACCACCAATAGTCTGACCGGTGTTGTCGTTGTCGAGCGTTCCAGCGGGCGCGCCGAGGTTGTCGCGCCACACGGTGTAGTCGGCGGCATCGACGCGGCCGTCGTTGTTGTAGTCGCCGGCAAGCAGCACCTGCGTCGCGACCGACAGAATGCCGTCGGAGTACAGGCTGTCGGTGTTCCAACTCAGTCCCCCCGCAAGTGTTGGCAGTACCATGGTGTCGAACATGCCTGCAAAGCTCGCGGCGTCGAACAAACCGAACGACTGACCGAGCGACGGAGCAAAGCCATCGAGCAACGCAACGTTGAGTTCCCCTCCGAAGGTCATCGCTCCATCGGTCACCAGACGGTCGAACTCGCCGCTTTCGTCGCCGGCAATTTCGATAAGCAGCGTGTTCGTCGTGGTGAGAACGACATCGCTCTCGAATGAAACCGTCCCAGGGCTGTTGCCGGGGCTCAGTCCGCCGGCAAAGAGGGCGGTGCCTGGCCCATAGAAGCTGCCCGGGCCAGACACGCTGCCGGCGAAAGTCGTTTCGCCAACTAGTGTGGTTGTCGAGGTGGCCGAGGCGAAGTACTGGGCCGTGACCGTGCGTCCATTGCCGGTGGTATCGATCCACACCACGTCGCCGTCGTTAGCGATGCCATCGGCGGTGAGCTCGCCGACGACCGTGAGTGTGGCTCCGGCCGCGACAAGCACTTCGGCGCCGGCGTTGCCGCCGGGGTTGGGAACGATGTTGACGGTCTGGTCGATTGCGATGGTCATCGCGTCGCCAAACAGTCCGCCGGGGCTTACGAACAAGTCGTTGTTGGTGAGGTTGAACGTGCCGGCATCGAAGTCGACACACTGTCGGAAGTTTGCCGCCGCGATACTGCCAAGACTGAGCGTGCCGCCGTTGATGCGGATGGGTGCACCGAGGACCGCCAACCCGTCGATCGCCAGATGCTGGCCGCTGGCCAGTGTTGCTGTGCCGCTCATGATGGTGTTGATCGAATCGGTGTCGAGCGTTTTGCTGTCGGTGAAGCGAAGCGTGCCGCTGGTGAAGTTGACAGTGGGACTGAGTGCGCGATCGACAAAATCCTGAAACAGAAAATCGTCGGCCGCGACTTCGCCACCGGTGAGGTTAATGACACCACGGTCTTTGAGCACCAGCGTGCCGCCGACGGTGACACGACCGTTGGCTTCGACGTTGAGCGTGCCGGAACCCGATTGCTGACTCCCGCCGACACTAAGCGAATCGTTGCCTGCGATGAAGAGGTCGGTGCCGACTTCCCATGTTGCGAGTGCACCAGCGCCTCCCACGTTGACGCTGCCCACATTCGTAGTGCCGCGGCCGATAAAGCCTTGATCGCCATTGGTCACGGCACCGCCGTCGGTGATGGTGATGGTGCCATCGACGCGAAGGTTGCTCGCTCCGGCGGCTGCCGAGAGATCGCCGCCGACGTCGAGCCGCGAACCCACGCCAGCGACCGAAAGAAACCCGTCGCCGTCGCCGGCCGAGCCGATTTCAACGAAATCGTCGACTTCGATCACGCCGCCACCGGTGATGTTCACCGTGCCCCGCGTGCCAGTCGAGTCGCTGACGTACATGGCGCGGGTGTGCAAAAGCGAACTAGGGCCGTCGACCGTCACCAGACCGGCGGAGCTGGGTTCGTCGCCCACCAAGAGTCCGACCGACGAGTTGACACCATCATGTTCCATCTCGAAAACCGCTCCATCAAGCACTTCGAGGATGACGGGGTCGTCGAAGCTACCTCCGCCGACGAATCCAACACTCACGCGGTCGACGCCGAAGTAGTCAACTC
>JBGSWC010000129.1:0-2842 GCA_041752635.1 Pirellulales bacterium
TTCGACCGCTTCGAGCACAGCGCGCGGCATCGGCGACGATTGTGAACGAAGTTGCAAGGAGCTGAGCAGGCTATTCTTGAGCGAAGGGTTCTCGCGCTCAATGGTGTCGGCCGCGAAGGCCGGGTTGATTTTGCGTAGCACCAGCGGCGCAACGCGACGCCACAGGTAAGCCACCACGAACGACGTAAACAGTACGAGTAGCAGCACGCGATGCGCGGTCGGCATTCCGTGGGCGAACAGCCAATGCTCGATGATCGCGGTGGTCAGCAAATAGCCGAGCGCCAGTACAGCCAGAATGACCAGCGTCGAAGCCAAGTCGACAAGCTTGAGCCCTCGCCGCGTCGATTCGATGCGGGCGTCGATCAGCCGCTGGTATTCGAGCGACTCGCTGCTGGCGGGGCGCGGTTTGACTGGTGGTATGGTGGCGGTAGACATAGTTGCCGTTAATTGCGCGGTTTTAGTGACGCGAATCACAAGCGCCGGAGTGCTTCCGGCCTTGCTCTTGGACGCTCTGCTATTATACGGTGTTCCTTCAGACGGGGACCCAATTTGTCGGTTGTAGGAAAAAGATGCCCAGCGCCGACGACTTTTACGATTTGGTGAGCGGTCAAAGGCAAGGAGTTATCGCCACGCTCGCCCGGGGGTTATTCGCCGTCGGCGAGGTGCCTTATTCCGCAGCCGTGTGGTGGCGGAACCGAGCGTACGATCGCGGAACCCGTGAAATTCATCGCGTTGAAGTCCCCGTGGTGAGCATTGGCAATCTCACCGTCGGCGGCACTGGCAAGACACCCATGGTCAAATGGATCGCCCGATACCTACGCAAGCTTGGTGTGCGGGTGTCGATTGTCAGTCGCGGATACGGTGCCGAAAACGCCGGCGCGAACGACGAAGCGCTGGAACTCGAACTCGCGCTGCCCGATGTGCCGCACGTCCAAAACCCCGATCGCGTCGCCGCCGCGCGGCTCGCCATCGACGAACTCGAGACACAACTTATCTTGCTCGACGACGGTTTTCAACACCGCCGGCTCGCCCGCGATCTCGATATTGTGCTGATCGACGCGACGCAGCCGTTTGGCTACGACCACCTCCTGCCACGTGGGACGCTGCGGGAGTCGCTCGCTGGTCTGAGGCGGGCCAACGTGGTTTGCCTAACCCGGGCCGATGCCGTTTCGGCCGCAGTTCGCGACGCGATTAAACAGCGTGTCTTGCGACACAATCCCGAACTGGTATGGTGCGAAGCGTCGCACGTCGCGAAGACGCTCGTCAACAGCAGCGGCGAACAACGGCCGCTTACCGAATTAGTGGGCAAGCGAGTGCTGACGTTCAGCGGTATCGGCAACCCGATGGCCTTCGCACGCACCGTCGACTCGACACAAGCCACCGTCGCGGCGACGATGAAATTTGCCGATCATCATGCTTACGGTCGCGAGGACATCGACGAGCTCGCTTCGCGGGCGATTTCGTGCGATGCAGAGTGGCTCGTTTGCACTCAAAAAGACCTCGTCAAGATCGGCGTCGACGAACTTGGAGGCCGCCCTTTGTGGGCGATTGCAATTGAGTTGGAGGTGAGCGTGGGGCAAGAGCTTTTGGAGTCGAAGCTCGGCCAAATCGCGGCTACCGCAATGTAGCCACGTTCAAGTGCAAACTTCGATCACATTATGCAGCACTTCGTCTTCCATCACCCCTAGAGCGGCGTGTTGGGCAAGTTGCTTGGAATGGTATGTCTGGCATTTGCCTCGCAGTGTGACGATTTCGCCATCGCAGGCAACGTGAAGATCGCGAATGCGACCCCCCAGGCGTTGTCGAATGCGGCTCTCAATTTCGTGCGAGACTTGCCTGGGGCTACGCACATCCTTCGCCTCGAAATCGATATCGTGGATATCGGCAAATGGTTCAAACCAAGTATCGTTCAGCGAGATAGGACGTGCCATCGTTTCGCTCCTTCGTGGTTGGGTCGTTGTGAGAACCCCGACGCGAGAGTAATCCGTTGCCGAATTGCGACCGGCCTGAGCCGATTGAAATGATCGCAACTCTCGTACCGATAATCTAGCGCTTCGGCAAACCAATAGTCAACGGCAAACGAGGCCGTTTTATCGAATGGGTCAAGAAAAACCCAACTTGGCAGTGAGCTAACCTGCGCGCGGGTGGGCCTTTTCGTACGCGGCACGCAAGGTGCTGGTCGAAACGTGCGTGTAGATTTGGGTCGTCACTAAGCTTTTGTGGCCCAGCAGTTCTTGGACGCTGCGAATATCGGCCCCCCGGTCGAGCAGGTGAGTCGCGAAACTGTGTCGGAGCGTGTGGGGCGAAGTACGGCCGTCGAGCCCGGCTTGGAGAATGTATTTTTCGAGCATCCGGCCGACGCTCCGCGTGGTAAGCCGGGTGCCGAATTTGTTGGTAAACACCGGTGCGGCTGGTCCCGTCGGTGCGCGGGGCGAGAGCGTTCGACGCGCCAGCCAGGCCCGCAACGCTTCGCTAGCATACGACCCGACCGGCGCGAGTCGCTCGCGGCGTCCCTTGCCTTGTACTCTGACAATTCCCTGGGCGAGATCGAGATCGCCGTCGCTGATGGCCACGACTTCGCTCACGCGAAGCCCGGCCGAGTAGAGCGTTTCGAGAATCGCCCGGTCGCGAATGCCCATCGCCGATTTGAGTTTCGGTGTGCTGAGCAGCTTGCCAATTTCGTCGGTCGTTAAAAAGTGGGGCAGCTTTTGGCTTTTGCGTGGGTTGCGAATCGCGGTAGCCGGATTGGTGGTCATCCAACCTTCGCGTTGTCCGAAGCGAAAGAAGCTGCGCAGCGAGGCCATCCGCCGGGCAATGCTGCTTTTGGCATATCCCGCGTCCC
>JBGSWC010000130.1:0-2544 GCA_041752635.1 Pirellulales bacterium
CGCGGAAAACTTCCCACCCATTCACCCAGGTACGCACCGGACAGCCGGTGAGTTCGCAATCGTGCCAGGGACTCCAACCACACTTGGTGATTTGCCGATCGTTGCGAACAATATCGGTCTTGTTGAGATCGACCAACACCAGGTCCGCGTCGTACCCGACTTCGATACGGCCCTTGTTGACAATATCCCAGACTCTCGCGGGGGCGTCACACATCGCTTCTACCACCCGGCTCAGCGTCAACCGGCCTTGATGGACCTCGTTGAGCATCAGCGCCAGGCTGTTCTCGATCGAAGGCATTCCCGACGGCGACTGCGGGTACGCCTGTTCCTTTTCGGCGAGTGTGTGAGGAGCGTGGTCGGTGGCGATCACTTGCAGCCGGTTCTCTAGCAAGGCCTGCCAAAGTTGCTCTTGATCTTGCGTCGTCTTCACGGAAGGATTTGCCTGGAGCAGCGTCCCCAAGCGGGGGTAATCGTCGATTGTGAACATCAGATGGGGCAAACACACCTCGGCGGTTATTAGTCCTTGGTGATCGGCCAACAATTCGGTCTCCGCCCCCGTCGTGACATGCAGCAAATGGAAGCGATGCCGATGCCGCTTCGCCAGATCGAAAGCGCGGCGCGTGGCAACCAACGCCGCTTCGTGGTCACGGATGCGGGAATGATCGGCAACCTCCGTGGTCCCCGCAAATCGTGCCGCATTCGCGCGGACCGTAGTTTCGTCTTCGCAATGAGCGGTGATCGGCAGCGTGGTCTCCGCGAAAATTCGCTCCAGCGCTTCTTGGCTGTCGACAAGCAGATCGCCCGTGCTGGAACCGATGAAAATTTTAATGCCTGGAACATTATTCGCTGTCTTGAGGTCTTGGATGTTATCAGGGGTCGCACCTATGTAGAACCCGTAGTTCACTAACGATTTTTTGGCGGCCAGTGTGTACTTCGCATCGACCAACGCCTGGGTCGTCGCTGCGGGTTTGGTATTGGGCATTTCGAGATACGTCGTCACTCCACCCTTCGCGCAGGCACGACTCGCCGCATGCAAATCTTCCTTATGCGTCAGGCCCGGCTCGCGGAAATGAACCTGGTCATCAATCACTCCGGGCAAGAGATGCAACCCCGCGGCGTCGATGACTTCGTCCGCGGGTGTGTGGGCTGCAACATCAATCACCGCGATACGTTCATCTTCCATCAGCACTGAAATCGCCTCGCAGCCAGTGGGCAAGACGACTTGGGCGTTCTTGATAAGCGTTTTCATTTTATTGGCATCACCTCACACTGTGCATTGCTCCAGCAACCGATGTGGAATTTGTACACTATTTGTTAGACTGATTCGACCGTGTGAAAACTCCATTGCCCAACCAGCCGCGCCAGCGGAAAAACAGCAACTGTCCTACCGCCATCGCGGCCATTAGGCTCAGCGCCATTGGATAACCCCAGCGCCATTTCAACTCAGGCATATTGAATTTCGACACTTCAGGGTCGAAGTTCATGCCATAGATTCCGGCGATAAAACTGAGCGGCATGAAGATCGTGGCGATGATGGTCAGCACCTTCATTACTTCGTTAAGTCGATTGCTCACTTCTGTGTTGTAGTAATCCCGCAGGTCGGCACACGATTCACGATACAGTTCCAAGGTGTCGACCACCTGAAATGTGTGATCGTGGCAGTCGCGCAGGTAGACACTCACCTCCTTGCTGATCATCCATCCGTGGTTATTCATCAATACAGAAACCGCTTCGCGCAGAGGCCACATGACCGAGCGCAGATGGCGCACCTGCCGGCGCACGTCGTGGAGTTCGACGACCATGCTTGGCTCGGCATCGTCGTAAATCTTTTCTTCCAAATCGTCGAGTTGGTCGCCCAATTCACCCAGTTTCGGGAAAAAAGCGTCCACGATCGCATCCAGCAACGCATAAAGTAGATAGTCGGCTCCCAATTGACGGATCGGTCGACCCCTGTGCTGAAGACGTTCGTGCACCGCGGCAAACTCTCGGCCGGGGAATTCTTGCCAGCTTACGACGTAGTTCTTGCTCAGGAAAAAACTGACTTGTCCTGTCTCACCCCGGGTGCCTTTCATGGGTACCTGAGCGACCACGAAGATATGCTCGGGATAGTCTTCGACCTTCGGCCGCTGCGGCGCATGAGCGACATCGGACAACGCAAGGCGATGCAGATTCAGGAGTTTGCCAAATTGCTCGAAAGTTTCGGGGCTGCCGATACCGACTATGTCAATCCAAGTCACAGCGCGCTGACCCAGGACTTCTCGGACCTGTTCGATCGTGCAGTCATTAAACTCGACCACTTTGTCGGGACCATAGCTCGTGAGGTGAATCGTCGAGGGCTTTGCTTCCGGATGTATCTCGATCGAGCCGGGCCGCGCGCCAGGAACGCCTCGTTGCCCATAGCGTCGTGTTTTACGCGACTTGCGAACTTGTGGAGCTTTCATAAGGGTTTCGTCTCTCGGTGGTTGTCAATACAAAGTTTTAAGTGTTGCATCTCCCGGACCGACGTTATTCGCCGGGGCAAGTCGCACCTCCAAAGGAGATGTA
>JBGSWC010000131.1:0-7302 GCA_041752635.1 Pirellulales bacterium
CGCAATTCGAGTTGTCAGCAACGGGTCGAGCGGAGCCGACGCGCCTGTGACTGCGGGCGTGGTTCTTTACCCGATGTCTCGCCCACTCTTCTTGTCGAAGGCAGACTGCATCAAACATCTATCGAGGATCGTTCCACCGCGTCGTGGTTTGCGGCCATAGAATCCCATCTTGACCCGCAGGGCCGCTAGCGGGCACCGACGTGGAGCGTTGGTCGGCGTCGGGCTCGCTCATGCTCGCGCACGGCGTCCAGTTAGTAGTCGCTCACCCGGCAGGGCAGTCCACGCTGGTCGTCTCTCCAAGTCGAACGTTTTGTGCCGCATGCCGGGGACACGACAACGGTGTCAGGAACCAATTGTCTACCTCGTGTGTCACTCTACATCCTGTGGCAAGCAACGCGCTTTTCGCTTTTTTACCACACCGGCCAAAGAATGTTGTCGAAATTGGCCGCGCGGTGTGGTAGAAAGAGTCTACCTAAAAATACGTACTGCTGGACAAGCCAGAGGGTGTCAACCGACGCCTCAACCCTTTCCTCTAGACTCTCCACACTCGACTCTCGACGCTCAAAAATGGGTTTTGTCCAAAATGCCACCAACTGGTCGTTCAAAACCCAGGTCGTAAATTCGCCCGCGAAGTCACAAATCGACTGGAAAACAAGCGGTTTTTGTAAATTCAGCGAAAGCCAAAAGGCGGGGTTTTGTCTGCTCCAATCGTGTTTGCCATTTCGTGGTCAAAACGGGTCAAAACGATCAAAACGGGCGCCTCGGGGAGACCGCCATCCTTGGGTCGCTGACCATGCACCGACTTCGCCATTGTCCCATCCGCGTGGTCAATTCGAGCAAAAAAAGCCCGCCGCACGTCGGAGCACTAGACGACGCTCACCGGCTGGTCGGCTACCTTGTTCGTACTCGCCAGAAGTTCAAGCAAACCCAGCGTCGCTGCTTTGTTTGGCATTGGATGGCCGCGCATCAAATCGGGGTCGCTGTGGATTCCTGGATTGAGTTCGGGCAACCCAACACAACTGGGGCAACCATCGGGGCAGGGGCAGTCGCTAACGATTTCGTGACAGAGCGTGAGCAGCGATTTGATTTGGCTAAATCCTTTTTCGCAATAGCCAAGACCGCCAGGGTAGCGGTCGTAGAGAATGAGTGTGCTGTGGCCGAGGTTCTTGCTGTCGACGACGCCTCCTAAATCGCGGCAGTCGCACATCGCCACGATCGGCAAGGCAACAATCGCCAGATTCCGAAGGCCAACCACGCCTTCGCTAGCGCGAAGGCATCGTTGTTTCATCGCGACTCGCACTGCGTCGTCGGGGGCGAGCCACAGACTGGTCGTTGCCAAGTTTTGAGCTGGAATATCGACCGGGCCGAGACCAATATTCTCGCGTGTCGCGAATTTGATTTTTTTGAAAGCCACCGTTTGCCAACTCACATCGACATCGCCGTATCCGACACTCGCGCCGGCAATCGCATGGCTGGTGGCGCGTTGGCCGGTGATGAGCACGTTGTGTTCGAGCACCGCCTGTGTGTAGTAGTCGGTCTCGCGGCGATCGACATAGGCGATCTTGCCGTTCAGGTCGAGCTCGCGGACGAGATAGGTCTTTCCATCGTGCAGATAGATCGCCTCGGGATGAATCAACTCGGGAGCGCTAATCGAGTCGACGTTGGCAATGACGTGGTGCTCGCACGACTCGATCGCCGGCGCGCCGGTCGCGAACATGTCTTTTCGCGACGTTGCTTTGCTCTGCAGCACGATGCTAAACGTGTTGTCGCTCATGTGACGCAGACTGATGCCGACAGCGGGGTTCTGTCCGCCAGGACAGAAAAACTGGTCGCCCACCTTAGCGAGTTGCCGTTCGTCGGCGAGCAGTTCGACAATGGGTGGCGCAAGCGGTCCGAAGCGATCGTAGTCGCGTTCTTCGAGCGGAAGCTCGAACGCGGCGGCTTTCAGATGGCGGGCAAGCACAAACGGGTTTTCGGGGTCGACGACGGCATGTTCGGGAGATTGCCGAAAAAAATAGTCGGGATGCCGGAGCATGTATTGATCGACCGGATCGTTGCCCGCCAGCAGCACCGCCAGACTGTCGCCTTGCCTTCGCCCGCTGCGTCCCGCCTGTTGCCAGGCGCTGGCGATGCTGCCGGGGTAGTTGACGAGCAGGGCGACATCGAGCGAGCCGACATCGATGCCCAGTTCCAGCGCGTTGGTCGACGCCACGCCACGAAGCTTGCCGGCGAACAAGTCTTGCTCGATCGACCTGCGTTCGTCGGGCAAGTACCCCCCCCGATAGGCACGGACCTGTGTGGCAAGTGGCGATTGCCGTTGCTCGAGCTTCTCGCGGGCGTATCGCTGAATCAGTTCCGCCGCTTGCCGCGTACGAGTGAAGGCAAGGCATTGGGCGCCACACTCCATCGCTTCGACGAGCCAATCGACAGCGTCATCGCTCGCGGAACGGCGGGCGAGGCTGTCGTGGCCAATAGGACTGGGATTCCAGAACACAAAGAATTTGCGACCGCGTGGCGAACCGTCGTCGTCGATGACTTGCATGTCGCGCCCGGTGAGTCGACTGGCAAGCTCACCAGGATTGGCGATCGTTGCGCTGGCGGCGATAAAAGTTGGACTCGATCCGTAGTGCTCGCACACGCGATCGAGTCGGCGTAAAACGGCGGCCACATGCGCGCCAAGAATGCCGCGATACGTGTGAACTTCGTCGATAACAACATACTTGAGTTCGCTGAAGAACGTCGACCATTTCGAGTGATAGGGAAGGATCGCAGCATGCAGCATATCGGGGTTCGACAACACGAGATTGGCTTCGCTGCGGATGCGTTTGCGCTGAGCGGTGGGCGTGTCGCCGTCGTAGACTCCGGGGCGTATTCGTGCCGCAACGGTTTCATCGCCAGCAGTGAGCTCGAGCAATCCTTTTAACTGATCTTGCGCGAGGGCTTTAGTCGGGTAGAAGTAAAGCGCTTTGGCACCACTATCGGCGAGGCAAGTTTCGAGCACAGGCAGGTTATAGGCGAGTGTCTTGCCGCTAGCAGTGCCAGTGACGACGACGAAATGTCGACCGGCACGCCCCGCCTCGAGACCGGCAACTTGGTGGGTGTAGAGACGATCGACGCCACGCGCTTTGAGCAGCCGCAGCAGATTTGCATCGAGCCGAGTCTGTGGCAAAGCAAAACAGCCACTTCGCTCAGGAAGCTCTTCGATATGCTCGATTTGTCCTCGATAGCCGCGGCTTGACTCGATGCGGCGGATGAGCTGTTGAACATCCATGTCAGTGGCACTCCGTTTGATGTATACGTCCGTATAGTCATCGTATCGAATTTCATACTAAACGATCAAGAGCCGAGGCCGAGAATGCCGATCAGGTAAAATAGAGTGACCTTGCCGATTGCGTCGACCTTGAGTAGTGACGACGATTGAGATCCATTTTTTGAACTGGAGTCGGAACATGCAAGGTTGGCAGTTTTCTCCCGAATTACAGCAGTTGTACCAGGACATGCTCGTTTGGATTGGTTTCGGCACCGTCGTCGGGCTCGTCGCCAAGGGAATCATGCCGGGCCGTGACCCAGGCGGGCCAATTGTGACCATAGTGCTCGGAATAGCGGGGTCAGTGATTGGTTGCGGGATCGCTGGTTGCTTCTTAGCAGACGAGCGAATTACGCCCATCAGCTTTGTAGGCTCGCTGGTTGCGATCACCGGTGCTTTTGGGCTGCTGGCGGCTTATCGCGTTTTTGGCGGGCCGACACTGCTGCCGACTTGGTGGATGACCGCCACCCGCCGCGATTTTGGCGAGTCGGCGACCCGGCGGTCGTATAGTTCGGCGATGTACGAAGACTGACGGATTTTTGAATCGAGTCGATCGAGTTGGTATACTAACCTAGAGAAAATATCGGTCTCAATTAGTTCCGAAAGGCACCACCATGTCCACTCTAGCTAAAATTGCTGGGATTCTTCCTATTCTACTGTTCGGTTTTTCGCCGTGCGGGATTGTCTATGCCCAAAACAACTTCGGTGCAGGGCCCGGACTTGGCGATGCCGCCAGCCAGCAACTTGGGCAATTTAAGCGAAGCGCCATCGGTCAAGGCTACACGATCGATTCGACCAACCGAATGTCGCTCAACGGTGTCCGCCCACTACAAACCCAGAACTTAACAGGAACTCCCCTAGCGGGTGCCGGGCTGCGACCCGTCTCCGCCGCGGCCAATAACATGCCGAGTCCTGCGCCAGCCACACGACGCGCACGTGTCGGCGGAGCGGCAGGTGTTTCTGGTCCCGTCAGCAAACCATTTTCCAACATCACGCGTCGCCCCACTGTCAGCCCTTATTTGTTGCTCTTCAACGACGAAGACGGCACTAACGAGAACAACCTAAACTTCCAAACACTCGTGAGGCCGATGCTGCAGCAAGAGGCGTTCAACGAACAGGTCAATCGCGACCAGCTACGGATCAATCAGCAGCTAACAGCGCTGGCTGGTCAAAGTGCTTTCCAACCTCAAGGCTCCCAACAGATTGCTCCGACGGGGCATGCGGCTGTATTTAACAACACGCTGAATTTCTTCCCACAGCGGCGTCGATAAGCGATCTTCATGATCTCGAATCTGTTAGTCATCGCTTTCGCGACTCTGCCGATAATATTTGAGCCCGGGCAGAAAGAACGTCGCGGCAGAAACGAAGCCGTAGAACGTGATTCCGTAGGGGAATCCTCGCGATTGCATGACGGCCATGACTAGCGCCGTGGCGAATAGCGCCATGGCTTGAAAGTAAAATGCGCCGCTGAGGATTCCCGCCTTCACAATGAATACAGCTCCGCTGATGATGCCTAGGACCGGCGATAGCGTAAGCACCGTTAAACCGAGTAAGTACTCGACTAAGAACAACAAGACGACCGAAACAACGCTCGCTGCCCACACATGAGCAATTTGCCGCTCGACGGCTGTTACTGGCCCGGCACGATGTCGCAAACGCCAAAAGATCGGGGCCCACACGGCCAGCCCACCACCCCAAAGTAGCAAATAAGGAATCGGTGTCGTCATTTGCGGCCATACCGATTGCTGAATCTGAAACCAGTTGGTTACGAGGCATATGACCAACAGCACCAGCGAGTGCCACATCCACAGCAGCCCCCAGTTTTCGAGCAGCGACGCATGATGCGTTTCGCTGAATACGCGGGCGATAATCTGTGTGAATTGTCCGCTGCGAGCCGAAACCGGTTCGCCTGCGATGTAAGCTTTTAGGTCATCGGCCAATCCCCCCGCCGATGAGTAACGCAGGTCCGCTTGTTTCTGCAAACAGCGTTGCACGATCATTTCAAGATCGCGATCGATGCGCGAGTTTAACAAGCGAGGCGAAACCGGTTCCTGTTCGAGAACCATCAAAACAGTATCGACGGGCGTCGGGCCTTGCAGCGGTGGTCGCCCGGTGAGCAGTGCATAGAGTAGCGCACCTAGGCTATACACGTCGCTCGCCGGTCCGACCGCTCCTCGAGCACCGGTGGCTTGTTCGGGTGCCATGTACGATGGCGTTCCTAGCACGGCCCCAGTAACAGTCAACGGTGCGTAGCTCTTGCCCTCATGCAGGTTTTTGGCCAGCCCAAAGTCACTCACGTGCGGTCTTCCTAAGGCGTCGAGCAAGATATTCGCCGGCTTTAAGTCGCGATGCACTATGCCGCGCTCGTGAGCATATTGAATTGCACGAGCAATCGTCAACAACAGCTTGGCTGCTTCAAGATTGCCGACGGGGCCCTTAGCAACACGGTCGGCTAGTGTCGGTCCGTGCAACAACGGCATGCTGAAATAGTACTGTCCGTCTTGATCGCCCACTTCGTAGATCGGAACGATTCCCGGATGATCCAATCTCGCTGCCGCCTCGGCTTCGGAGCGAAAGCGAATGCGGTCGTCTTCGGACGCGAGCGCGCCACGCAGGATTAACTTTACGGCGACCTCGCGACCGAGGCTTCGCTGAGTGGCACGATAAACAACCCCCATGCCTCCGCGGCCAATCTCGGCCACAAGTTTGTAGTCGCCAAAGTCGAAAGGGAGCGAACGGTCGATGCCTTGCGATGCGAAGCCTGCTGGGGTCCGCGAAACTGTCGGCAGTCCGTCGGACACAGGCGAATATCCAGCCGCCGTTGCTACCATGACGGTGCCCCAGAGCTCGCGAAGTTCTCCGCATAGGTCAGGATGCTGTTCGACCAGCCGATCGACGATCGCGTGATCGCCGCGGTCAAAAGCCTCGGTCATCTCGTCAAGCAGCGACGCCAACAGACTATCGGATTGATCGGTCGGGCAAGCGATTGTTGGCTTGTCATTCATTGATAATCGGGCTTTTAACTGCTTTGACTGTCGGTCGAGTCGCCTGAAAACACTTTGCGTAGCCGTCGCATGGCACGCAAATGCCTCATGCTCGCCGCCTGGGCCGACAGTCCCAGTGCTTCAGCGACCTCGTTGTTCGAGAGGCGCTCGAAATGCCGCATGACGACGATCTCTTGATCTTGCGGATCGAGTTGCGAACAGGCATCCTCGAATCGCCGTTGTAATTCGTGCCAGGTTGCAGCAGCTGCGGGCGTAAGTTGTCCATCGGCTAATTGTCCGGCGAGATCGAGTGCCGATTCTTCGTCGCGCACGACCGAGGCTAAAGGCTGCTCGCGATCGAGACTACGACGGGCTGCGACACGATGTCGGCGGTGGGCATCGATCAAGCGATCTTTGGCCATTTGCCGAAGCCAAAGATGAAACGGCATGATTGGATTAGCAAGATAGTCGCCCAGGCGTCGATTCGCCTCGATCAAGACATCTTGGACTATGTCGCTGGCATCGACGCGGCGCTGCAATTGCCGATCCATCCGCATATCGATCATTCGCCGCACTGCGTCGCGATGTCGATCAAGTAGCGCATCGACAGCGCCCGCCTGCCCGTCGCGGACCGATTCCAATAGATGCAGAGTGTCGTCGCTGGTGGGCCACATGCAATATTCTTGCCAACGACTATCGAGCCGTTTACTTGTTGTTGTAATACATCATTGCGAGCAAACCGATGACCGGGAGTATCGTCAGCAATCCACTTTGTTCCGGAACTGCCGTATTCAACGATATACCAACTGATGCACCAGACACTGGCTGTCCAAATCCCTGCCTCCACAATTGATAGTCATCTGCGTCAATCACGCCGTCTCCATCGCCATCGGCCGCGAGCATCTGATTACCCGACAGTGTGTCACGCCAGAGAGTAAAGTCGGCTGCGTCGATGAAGCCATCTCGATTGTAGTCTCCCGGCAATTCCTGAGATTGAACCCACTCGTTAGC
>JBGSWC010000132.1:0-15265 GCA_041752635.1 Pirellulales bacterium
CAGCTCGGCTTCGTCGAGGACGTCGTCGTGAACGAGCGTGGCGGTGTGAATCATTTCGACAACCGTGCCGAGCAGCACATGGTCGCTGGTGAGTTCACCACACGCTTTGCCGGCGAGCAACACCAAAGCAGGACGCAGCCGTTTGCCGCCCAGCCGGTAGCCATGGCGAACGATGCGGTCGACGGCCCGGTGGCGGCTCGTGAGCTCCGCCTGAAGCCTCGACTCGACCGCCGTGAGCTCAGAGGCTACGGGGGCGAGCAGGTCGCTCATCGCGACCCTGGGCCGGGCAGTAGTAGTGGCGCCGTGCAGCATGATACGGGGGCTCGGGATTGTTAAGATTCGTTAAGGGCCGATTGTTGCTGATTTCGCCGCCAATCGCCACTCCGTCCCCCCGATTTCTCGTCGAGCCTGAGGGAGGTGATTTCGATCGCGCGGTCGACCCCCTTGAGCATGTCGTAAACCGTAAGGGCGGCGACGCTGGTGGCGGTGAGGGCCTCCATCTCGACGCCGGTGCGGCCGGTGGTCGTCACGGTCGCCCGAATCACCAACTTTTGGCTGCCAGCGAATTCAAAATCGACGGTGACCGAGTCGATTCCCAACGGATGGCAGAGCGGAATCAAGTCGCCTGTCCGTTTGGCCGCCATGATGCCAGCCAGCCGAGCGACTTCGATCACATCTCCCTTGCTGGCTAAGCGGTCGCGGACCAATTCGAGCGTCGCCGCACTCATATTGACGACACAACTGGCCGTCGCCTGCCGACGTGTGACCAGTTTTTCACTCACATCGACCATACGACTAGCCCCTTGGTCGTCGAAATGGCTGAGCGGATTGGTCACGGCGGCGATCATCTGAGTTGGTGTAACTTCCGCTATCTTAAGAGTTTAAGGCGAAATGGTCGAGTCGGCGGTAGCTCTAGAAGAACCGCAACGACGCTCTTGCGATTAACCGCTCGAATGGTCGCTCGAAGCTTTGCCCCCATTCGAAACAGCGTCGGAATAGATCACCTGGAGGGAAGTCGCCCGCAGCGAAAGTCCTTCACGCCGCATTCGTGCGGCGTACCGCTCAATGCGCATTGACTGAAGCAAGCAGGGAACCAGCACCACGAGCGGAATTAGTCCAATGACCGCCTCGAATCGCATGGGCAAAGTCACTACCGCGCGAATCACCATCATTAGAATTCCGAAGCACAACAGTGCGAAGATACATGTGCCGACTCGCAGTCGCACAGGTGTTGGAAACATGTAGCAAGCCGCCGGCATCACTGTCACACTGACGATAGCAACGAGGCGAAGCACAACAGGCAGCAACGGGCCCGATTCAGCCATTGCGTAAAAGGCAATCAGACCAGCGCCCACTCCGAAAAAGAAGATCGTTGCTGCCATCGCTTGCCGCTCGGCACGAAACCGCGCGACCACATGCTTCAGTGGTTTCCCCGGCCGCGCGGCGTCGAACGTCTCGTCGGTTGGCGCGTCGACAGCCGTCGGCGACTGATAGGGGTTGAGCGAATGGGAATCATCCATGCGGTCATTCTACCTGCGCGCTCGAACGAACCAGGCGATTTTTTTGATTGACCAATCCACTTGCCCGCCGGTGAGCCCTAAACTTTGACCAGCGCTTTGCCCATCTTGTCGCCCTCAAACAGGTTGATGAACGCTTGTGGTGCGTCGGCGATCCCTTCGGTGATAGTTTCTTCCCAAACAATCTTGCCGGCATCGATCCAGTTCATCATTTCACGGAAAAATTCGTCGCGAATGTCCATGTGGTCGCGAACGATGAATCCTTCCATCCGCAGTCGTTTGCCGATGAGCTGCATCAAGTTGCGCGGGCCGGGGGCGGGCTCGCTATCGTTGTAGCCACTAATCATGCCACAACAGACGATGCGGCCGAAGTTGTTCATGTTGTCGATGGCCGCCTCGAGGTGGTCGCCCCCGACGTTATCGAAGTATATGTCGATACCGTTCGGACATAGCTCGGCCAATCGAGCCGACAGGTCGTCGGCGTCGTGATAGTTGAGCGCCTCGTCGATGCCCGCCTTGTCTTTCAGCCATTCGATCTTCGCCGGCGACCCCGAACTGCCAACCACGCGACAGCCTTTGATTTTAGCGATCTGGCAGACAATCGACCCCACTGCCCCCGAAGCGGCCGAGACAAACACGGTGTCGCCTTGTTGAGGGATGCCCAGCTTGAGCAATCCGTAGTAGGCTGTCATGCCGGTAAGCCCGAGGACCCCCAGATAGTTTTTCGCGTCTGATCGCTCAGCGTCTATCTTGGTCGCATTGCTGCCATCCGAAGTCCAAAACACCCGCCACCCTAGTTCCCCCAGCACATAATCGCCGGTTGCGAAATCGGGGTGGTTCGATTCGATCACTTTGCCAACGCAACCACCCTGCATTGGCTGACCGAGCTCAAATGGCGGCACATAGCTTTGCGTGTCGCGCATTCGTCCTCGCATGTAGGGATCGACCGAAATCCACTCGTTTTGCACCAGAAATTCCCCGTCTTTCGGCTCCGGCACATCGGTCTCGACCAGCTCGAAGTTCTCCGGGCGCGGCATTCCTTCGGGACGTGATGCCAAGTGGATTTCTTGTTGGATGTCGGTCGTGACTACGCTCATGGTCTTTTTCCTGGTGGGGCTTTTACGAGACGAATTTGTGCAGTAGTTGTCTTTGCCGCAAACACTGGACCATTCGAGCCAATCCCCGCCTGCTCCCTGAAGTTGTGAAAAAGGGGACAGGATTTCGGGATTGGCCGGATCAACGGGATGAGTAATTCGATCGCTCTTTCTTATCCAGTCAATCCTGCCGATCCTGCGATCCGGTCCAAAAATGCTGAGTGCGTCGCCCACGCCCATCTGCGAGGCTGTGAATAAATGGGGGATTTGATTAACCGCGGAGAGCGCGGAGTGCGCAAAGTTGCTCGCTGGAACTACGATCGACACTCGTGATTTTCTATGAATGGGTGCATGTACTAATTGCCATTTAATTCCTAGCGGCAAGCCAATAAACAAACTGCAGTAAGCCCATTTGCGAGCCAGTCGTCGTTGCAAGCCTGTGGCCAACATGAGCTTTGATTAGCGAGGATTAGTGTTCCTTTCTCCGTGCTCTCCGCGATCTCCGTGGTTCATTCTGCTTTTTCGCTGTCGACGAAACGCCCAAGTTATTTTTGATTCGTTCCTTAGCGGCGGCAATTCATAAGCTCGTGTCGCCATCCAACAGGTTTGTGGCGTCGGAAAGTCGCCGCGACCGGGCGGCTTGCTCGCTAATGGTTTTGCGGTCCGTTTGCAGGTTGCCCTCTCCGAGGCTGCTTTCGCTCACATCTTCGGGAACATGAGTGCTAGGTATTGCGGCAGTCGCCGCGGGCTGTGATGGCCGAGCGATTTGCTGGCCGGCTGAGGGCTCGGCGAGTGTCGAGTTTGATTGTTGCAAGACAACAGGCACCCCTTCGGGGAAGATCATTTCGCGGGCTTCGTCGGGCATTGTAAAACCGCGTTCTTGCATTCGCCGCTTGACTGCTCTCAGCAATGCCGATCGAACCTTGAGTGGACTAAAATAATCGGTGTCGATCCAAAAATAGATACGAAGATTAACGGTCGAAGAGGCCAAATCGTCGACCAGCACCAGCGGTTCGGGGTCGCTGAGAACAGCGTCGTGCTCGCGAAGCACGCTGAGGATTTCGGCTTGTGCCGCTGAGGCAGCGTCGGCGTAGCCGATGCCCAAGACAAAATTGAGTCGCATATTGGGGTTCGCCGTTTCATTCACGATGATGCTCTTATAGATGGTCGAGTTGGGAATTTGGACATGATTGCCGTCGAGTGTCATGAGCTGCGTGCCGCGGGTCGTAACCGCTTGAACATAGCCGTAGTGTTCGTCGATTCGCACGAGCTGTCCGACCGCAAAGGGACGTTGAATGCTGATCAGAATGCTCGCCAGAAAATTCTCGGCGATGTCACGAAACGCGATGCCGATGACAATGCCCAACAGGCCCGTGCCACCAAGTATGGTGGCCGCCAATTGTGTCAGCCCGGTGACTCGCAGCGCGAGGTAAATGCCCAAAATCAACACGGGAATCGCCGCCGCCCGTCGAACCACACTTTGCAGCAGCAGATTCGGCGTGCGCCGCTGAGCGACGCGCCCGACAATCCAGGCCACGGCCCACGACAGCAGCCACCCTCCCGCGATCAACGCAAGTGCAAAGCCCAATCCTGGCAAGGCCTGTATCGACTCGCGGGTCAACTGCTCGAACTGCTCTGCCGCGGGCGAGAAATCGAACACGTTGGGCTGATCGACGCGCATGCGATTTACGACCGCGACGACGTCTTCGGTTTTGTTGGCTAGCTGGGTGGCCCACTCTTTGTGTTCTTGTTTGGCGGCGGTCGCGTCGAGAAATGCGACACCCTTATCGACCTTGACCTTTACTTCCCGAAACCAATTGGTGGCAGTAAGGATGGCGGCTAATCTTTCGGCAATCTGCGAGTCTTCGGTAACCGACTGTACGGCGACTTCCTTTACCGGTTCGGTGCCAATTGTCTTGTCACTTGCGACATCGTCGGGCTGTGCGAGCGCTAAGTTGCTAGCTAACGTCGCCACGACGAACAGGATCGGCAAACACCATCGGCGTAGTTGATTAATCATCGATCTCTACCTGTCTCTTTCTTTGCGTGTGTTTAATAGGGTTTGCGAGCCGTGGAGCGGTTCAGCGGTATCCGCCTTTGCCCGCTTGTTATCTTTATAGAGCACGCCTGGACGGAATCGCCGAATGGCTCGGAAGACGTCACCGATAGCAAGCGGGATGTGGCCGCGATCAATCTGCGGGCGAGAAATCTCCCTGAGCCTTAGGTGCTTGCAAGGCGAACGCCCGGCTGACATTGCCCGATTCGCCCGAATCCGCTAAACCGACACGCCGGGGTGGGTCGTTGTGAGGCTGATTCGCCCGCGTTATATTCACAGATTCGCTAATTCGCCCATTTCCGCAATTAGTCGTCGCCCCCCCCATTGTTAGGTTCCGCCATGCGTTTCTTTTTGATCGACCGAGTCGTGGCGTTTACGCCGGGCGAGCGGCTCACGGGTATCAAGGGGGTTTCGTACAGCGAATCGTATATTCACGATCATTTCCCTGAATTTCCCGTACTTCCTGGCGTTTTCATGCTCGAAGCCGCCACCCAGGCGTCGGCCTGGTTGTTGAGGCTGAGCGAGAACTTCGCCCACAGCATGATCTTGCTGCGGGAAGCCAAAAACATCAAATACGCCAACTTCGTGCAGCCGGGCAAGCAACTCAAAGTCGAGGTCGAGCAGATCGGCGGCGACGACCGATTGGCGAATTTCAAGATCGCCGGCTCGGTCGATGGTCAACCGACACTTTCGGGACGAATCGTACTCGAACGCTATAACTTGGCCGAACGCGACCCAGCGATGGCCGAATCAGACGCTCGCATTTTCAAGTTCCTGCGCAAGGCTGGCAAAGCAATTGTTCCCGCTGAGTTTCACCCTCCTTCGGCTTAATAAGTTGGGTTGCCCTAGCACGATAGCACCCAATTAGAAACAATTTCCCCCTACTGCTAACATTCGATACGTCTGGAGAACCGAGGCCATGCCGTCTCAAGAAGAAATTTTCGACAAGGTCCGCGAAGCGTTGGTCGATGCCCTCGGGGTAGATGACGACGAAGTCACACCGACAGCCACCTTGCGTGGTGACCTCGATGCCGAGTCGATCGACTTTCTCGACATTGTGTTTCGCCTCGAAAAGAGCTTTGACATTAAAATCGAGCGGGGCGAGTTGTTTCCCGAAGACATTCTCACCGACAGCGAATTCGTGGAAGATGGCCGCGTCAATTCAGCGGGTGTCGCCGCGTTGAAGAAGCGAATGCCGTTTGCTGACTTGTCGGCTTTCGAGGCCGATCCGTTGGTACAGAAGCTGGGCAACCAACTGACGGTGCAAGACATGTGTAACTTTGTCGAGCACAAACTGTCGGCTCAATAATCCCTTCAACGGACACGGCGTCATGCGTTGGTTTTGGATCGACCGCTTTACTGAATATGTGACCGGTTCGCACGCGGTTGGTGTGAAAGGCGTCACGCTCAGCGATGGGTTTCTGCACGATCATTTCGACGTCTATCCGGTGATGCCGCCGTCGCTTATTGCCGAAGGCATGGCGCAGACGGGCGGGCTGCTGGTGAGCGAAATTTACCGCTTTGCTGAGTTAGTGGTGCTCGCCAAGTTCTCAAAACTTACGTTTACAGGCGAAGTACGCGGCGGTGACCAAATCGTCTACCGGGCCGATGTTGGTTCGTTGCGAGAAGTCGGTGCGATGGTCGATGTCACCGCGACTGTCGATGGCGAGCAGGTCGCGATGGCCGAGATTTTCTTTGCCCGGCTCAGTGGCGACGACGCGCGCGACTCGATTCCCCAGCGACTGTTCGATCCGGCCGACTTAGTACACTGGTTGCACTTGGTGGGTATTTTTGAGGTAGGCCGTCGCCCCGACGGCACCCGCATTTCGGCCGATGATTATAACTTACCGTCGTTTTTGGCGGGTACGGCCGATTAGCTTTCACCGCCTGTCGAGAATTAAGTTATGAAACGTCGCGTAGTTGTGACTGGTATTGGTTGTGTCACGCCGCTTGGCACCACGGTGGCTTCGCTGTGGGAAAACCTAGTGGCCTGCCGCAGCGGTGTAGGGCTGACGACTTTGTTCGACGCGAGTAGTTTTCCGACGAAGATTGCCGCCGAGGTGCGCGACTGGACCGTGGCCGACGCGGGGCTCGATGCCAACGAGTGGGAAGGGCGTGGACGCCACACCAAGTTTGCAGCCGGAGCCGCTACGCAGGCGATGAACGACGCCGGTGTGCTCGGCACCGTCGAACCAACGCGACTGGGCGTTTATCTCGGGGCGGGCGAAGGCCAACAGGATTTCGACGCTTTTAGTCGCATGATGGTCGAGTCGCTCAAGTCGGGCGAGTTCGATTTGGCCACCTTTATCCGTTCTGGACTCGCCCAACTCGATCCCCAGGCCGAACTTGAACAAGAACCAAACATGCCCGCCGGCTATTTGGCCGCGATGTTCAATGCTCAGGGCCCAAACGTCAATTGCCTGACGGCTTGCGCAGCGAGCAGCCAGGCGATTGGCGAGGCAACCGAGATGATTCGTCGTGGCGAAGTCGACGCGATGCTCTCGGGGGGGGCCCACAGTATGATTCATCCGTTTGGTGTCACCGGCTTCAATCTGCTCACTGCGCTGAGCGAACGCAACGACGCCCCCGAAAAAGCAAGCCGCCCGTTCGATGCCCAGCGCGATGGGTTCGTGCTCGGCGAAGGGGCTTCGATGGTAATTCTCGAAGAGTATGAACATGCCCGCGCGCGTGGCGCACACATCTATGGCGAAATTGCCGGCTATGGCACCACGGCCGATGCGTTTCGTATTACCGACACGCACCCCGAAGGTCGCGGGGCGACGAGTTGCATCAAGATGGCGCTCGCCGACGCCGGGCTCGGTGCCGACGACATCAGTTATATCAATGCCCACGGCACCAGCACGACAGTGAACGACAAGGTCGAAACGCTCGCCATCAAACAAGCGCTCGGCGATCGGGCTTACAAAATTCCCGTGAGTAGCACGAAGAGCATGACGGGTCACTTGATCGCCGCCGCCGGGGCGACCGAGTTGATTATCTGTCTGATGGCGATGAAACACTCGATTGTGCCCCCCACGATCAACTACGAGTTCCCCGACCCGAACTGCGACCTCGATTACGTGCCGAACGTGCCACGCGACCAGAAATGCACAGCGACTCTATCGAATAGCTTCGGCTTCGGCGGACAGAACATTACCTTGGTGGCGACGGCCATTTAATCGCGGAAGCGAGCCTCGGCAAAACTACTTTTTTTGGCATTGACACCGCCGGCGTTGGCTTCTAATCTCCGGCCGCTTGTCCAAAAAACCTTTTCGAGAATTGTTTCGCGAAACTCACCTTGAGGTGCTGTGGGGCGAAACGTGGTGCAAACAGCCGCTGGCAAAGCCACCAATTTCGGCGTTGCGAGCAATTGCTGATTGAGCTATTAACCGCTCGCCTTCGTCGCGCGGATTCTGCGAAGCGGTTTCACGCGATCGGCAAGAATTTACAACTAAGTATTTCGTGGTGTGCCGGTGCCCTGGGGTATTGGCCACTGGAATGCCTCGCCAGGGGATACATGGCAGGAATTCGCAACCGCGATTCCTAATCACAAGGAGAGCGACGTTGAACGCGACAGGGATGTCCAAAATCGGAAAGCTCGCTATCGGGCTCGTCGTCACACTAACGGCCTCGACAGCCTTGGCACAGCAACTCGATCGATCGTCGGTCGATACGCTGCTTGCCCAGGCTCGTACGGCTATCGAAACAGGCGACTTCACCCAAGCCGACCAGTTGATCTCGCGGTGCGAAGCGGCAGGTGTTCGCTACCCGTTGATTCACTTCGGCGACACGCCATCGTCGTTGCGTCGCGAGCTGACTCGCGCCCGCAATCAGAACCAACAGCAATTGGGCACGAGCGACGATCCATTCGCGGCAGTCGCGAACAGCTTGCCACAGTTGCCGGAGTCAACGACCAATCCGATAGCGGCTGGCCAGCCCTCCAATGGCTATCCCACTTCGACACCGGGAACGCCGCAACCACTGCAAGTAGCGAGTGCTCCCCGGACGCTGCCGGGCGCGGCGACGCCACCAGAAGCCACTCCCAAGGCTACAGCAATTGCCTTTATGCAGCAAAGTCGCGCTGCGCTGGCGAGCAACGACTTGAACGCGGCCGCTCAATTAGCGGCTCGTGCGAGCGCGCTCAATGTACCCGAATCGGAATTCGCCGAGAACGAAGATCGCCCCTCGCAGCTCGCCTGGGACATCGAACAACGCCGGTTTGGTGGTGTGGTACAACCGGCTGTCGCCGACATGAGCGAAGGCAACGTCGCCCTGCAGGCCGTTTATAATGGCGACGCAAACGGCGGTGTGAATGGCGCGGTCGAACCCGCCTCGGCCACAAATCCCTTCAGCACGCCGCGACTCGCTCAAGCGAGCGGTGTGCCCCAACAGCTTCCCACGCTACCTGCCGCGGAACCATTGTTCGGCGGCACGGCATCGCAATTAATCGACCAGGGCGAAGCCGCGCTCCGCGATGGCGACCGCGCGTCGGCGCTCGAATTTTTCCGGCAAGCTGACGCGCGTCGCGGCGAACTAGCCGCCGACCGCCTCTCGCGGCTCGACGACCACCTCAAGATGTTCAATACCGGCGGCAGCGCTGAGGCATTGACTACTCCACCAGCATATGGCGGCTCGATGCTCGCCGAAGCCGACGAACAACAGCAAGTGCTCGCAAGGCAACTATCGAATGACGTTGGCAAGGCAACGATCGATGCTCGCGAAATGCTTCAGCGTGATCCGAAGGGGGCGCTAGAGAAGCTGAAAAAGACACGATCTCAAGTAGCCGGGTCTTCACTAATCGATAAGAACCGTGCGATTCTTATCTCGCGAATCGACGATGAGATCGGCAAGGTCGAAGCCTACGTCGATGCCAATCGAGCGCAGCTCGAGCTCGACGAACGTAATGCCGACATCTTGGCCGAGATCGATCGGGGCCGTGAGCTGAAGGTCGAGATGCAGACGAAGATCGCCGAGCTGATCGACCAATGGAATCAACTCCGTGACGAACAGCGTTATGCTGAGATGGACATTGTCGCCAAACGGCTCTACGAAATGGCACCCGACCACCCGGTCGTCGCCCAGGTATGGCAGAACAACAAGTTCATCTATCGCCTGCGAATGAACCAACAAATCGCCAACGCCAAGGAAGATGCGCTCTGGAAAGCCGATGCCGATATCGAGGGCACGTCGTATCCGTTGGTGAGCGATGGGGCTGAAGTTCGCTTGTCGCCCAACTGGCTCGATTTGAAAAGCAGTCGTCGCAGCAGCAGCGAACTGACCGAAAGCCGCAGCGTTCGCGAACTCGAAATCATGCAGTCGCTGAAGAAGCCGGTGATGATTCGCTACGAGAATCAGCCGCTCAGCGCCGTCATGGACGACCTGTCGAAAATGACCGGGGTCAACATCGTGCTCGACCCACGGGGACTGACGCAGGAAGGCATCGGCAGCGACACCCGGGTGTCGTTTGCCGTGAATCGTGAGATTTCGCTCCGCAGTGCCCTCAACCTAATTCTCGAACCACTTCACTTGAGCTATGTCGTCAAGGACGAAGTCTTGAAGATCACGAGCGAACAGCTTCGCGATGGTGAACTCAAGAGCCGCGTCTACAACGTGGCCGATTTGGTGATTCCGATTCCCAACTTCGTGCCGAGCAACAACATCGGCTTGCAGGGATTGATCAACGATGCCTACTCGGCGACGGGTGTGGCGAATGGTGGACTTGGGGCTCCTGGTCCGTTGGTGCTCGCCAACAATGCTCGTCGCGGTGCCGCGTCGGGTGCTGGTTTCAACGCCGCTTCGACTCCCGAGAGTGTGCTCGCGCAGCCCCAGTTTGGTGGTCAGACCCCTGGCGGCTTCGCTTCGCCCTCGAATATTCCCATCGGTGGTGGTCCGGGCAACCTCGGCGGAGCCGCCGCGGCCGACTTCGACTCGTTGATCGACCTGATCGTCTCGACAGTAGCGGCCGACTCGTGGGCCGAGAATGGTGGTGGCGAAGCCGAGATTCGGCCGTTCCCCACGAACCTGAGTATCGTCATCAGCCAAACCGAGGCGGTTCACGAAGAGATTGCCGACCTGCTCACACAGCTTCGCAAATTGCAAGATTTGCAAATCACCATCGAAGTTCGCTTTATTCGCCTCAACGACAGCTTCTTCGAGCGAATCGGCATCGACTTCGATGTCAATATCGAAGACCGCTCGCTGGGCACCCAAGGGCTCACACAGGGTGAATCGCCCGAACCACCATTTTCGAGTGCGACCGTTGGTTTGCAACCATCGACCGGTTTGAACGACTTCCCCAACTACACGGCCGACCTCGACATTCCGTTTCGTCAAGATAGCTTTAACCTAGCGGTGCCCCAGTTCGGCACACCGATCGATGTGGCGACATTCGGCTTTGCTATTCTCAGCGACATCGAAGCTTACTTCTTGATCAATGCTTCGCAGGGCGACCGTCGCAGCAACGTGCTTAACGCTCCGAAGGTTACCTTGTTCAATGGTCAACAAGCGTTTGTGGCTGACACATCGCAAACACCGTTTGTGATTAGCGTGATTCCGGTGGTGGGCGAGTTCGCCGCCGCCCAGCAACCGGTGATCGTGGTGCTAAGCGAAGGCACACTGATGACGATTCAAGCGGTAGTCAGCGACGACCGGCGTTATGTGAGACTCACGGTGGTGCCATTCTTTAGCGAGATTGGCGACGTGACAACGTTCACTTTCGAGGGAACGACCAGCACCAGCACCAGCAGCAGCACGACCGACGATAACGACGACGGCAACAACAACTCAGGCAGCAATGCAAACAACATTATTCGCAGCGGCACGACGGTGCAGTTGCCCACGTTCCAGTTCGTGTCGGTGACGACAACTGTCAGTGTGCCCGATGGTGGCACGGTGCTCTTGGGCGGTATCAAGCGCTTGAGCGAAGGCCGCAACGAATTTGGTGTGCCGCTGCTCTCTAAAGTGCCGTACATCAACCGGTTGTTCAAGAACGTCGGCATCGGCCGCGAAACCGACAGTCTGATGATGATGGTCACACCACGCATCATTATCCAGGAAGAAGAAGAGGCTCGCTTGTTGGGTACCAACCCGTAAGCGAACATCATCAAAATCCCCCCTCGAACGCCGTCGGTAGCTGCTCCTTGGCTACCGGCGGCGTTTGCTTTTTTTGGCGTGAGAAATGGAACGACGGAAATGGAGCCCCCGCCGCCAGACGGTGGATCGCCTTGGAATGAACGCCAATCTGGAGCTATCCACGCGCTTGGCGAGCGCTGCTACATGGCTTACGCTAATTTCAGTATGGACCCATTCCGCTTCGCCATCGCCACGATTCCGCTTGCCGCCTGGCTGGCCGTGATGGGGTACGTCAATTTGCGGCAACGGCCATTGCTCACCACCGGCACCAGCGATTTGCTCGCGCTGGGGCTGGCGATGTCGGGATTTGTATTTGTCGGCCCAGTCGCCCTGTTCCGCCCCGAAGCGGCCACCATTCAGTTTGGCAACTACATTTGGTTGTTCATGATGGGGTTTTATTGGCTGTGGGTTGCGCTCGCGTCGATGACCATGCGACCTCGCATCATTGCCTATAACATGACACCCGAGCGGCTGCGTCCCTTGGTCGCCGAGGCGGCTGCGGCGCTCGACCCAAGTTTTCGATGGGCCGCCGACACGCTGGTGCTGCCCACGCTCGGTGTGCAACTGCACATCGAAGGTTACCGCCTGCTCCGCAACACATCGCTCGTTGCCAGCGGATCGAAACAAAACTTGCAAGGCTGGAGCCTGTTGGCAAACGACCTGCGGGTACGCTTGCGCTACTACAAGACCGAACCCTTGATGCCGGCGGCATTGTTGCTGATCGCCGCCGCGGTGCTCATCGCGATGAGCACCATCTCGCTAACTAGTGATCCGCTGGCGGTCGCCGAAGCGCAACGCGACATTTTTGCGTTCGGACCTCGCTCGTAGTGGGCATCGATGTAGCCACCGTCGCCAAGACGGCGGACGAACGCAAGTGACGCGATCCACCGTCTGGCGACGGTGGCTACATCTGCGTTTGAATTGGCTTAGATCGCACAAGTCAATTCGCGGCTGGTCTCAGCGACACAGCTCGAATCGATCAGTGGCAACTCGGCCGCAGCGCCGGCGACGAGCGCCAGCTCGGCTAAGCGAGATAGTTGACGCGGAATCCCCGCCGAGAGCTCATGGAGCCGAAACATGGCGTCTTCGGTAAACAGGGGCGTCGTACGCCCCGCATCAATCGCCGCGTGCTGCAGATAGTCGACCGATGTTAACTCGTCCCAGGCGTACATATCGACGCGCAGTTCGGCCGCATCACGCAGCCCACTCGGCCAGCGAATCGCCTGCTTGGACGAAGCCGCCAGAACGACGGTCAACTCCGTCTTGCTAGCGGCTGCCAGATGTAGAATTCGCAGCGTCGCATTCAACAAGTCGATCGCGGCATCGCCCGCGTTGTCGATCAATAAGACATACCGTTGCTGCTGCCAGGCCGATTGCACGAGTCCGTCGCCTAGTTTTCTCCATAGCTTGGGCGTATCGTCGGCTGCTTCGCTGGCAATTCCAAATCGACAGCCCAATCTCGCGAGGAATTCTCGCACCGATGTTGCCAGCGCATCAACATAAACCGTGGTCGTGTGGCTCGACTGCAGTCGATCGGCGATTGTGGCGAGCACCACGGTTTTTCCGCTCCCGGCGTCTCCCACCACGGCGGCGACGCTAGCGGGCGAGTCGACCAGCCATTCAACTCGGGCGATCGCCTCGTTCATCGCCGGACTTGGATAGACATTGAGCCGACTTCGGTAAGGCGAATAATCGAGCTGCCAGTAATCGAGGTAGTTTTTCATGGTACTTGCGGCAGTCGTGTTGGCGGTGGCGACATACGGACCCTTGTTCGTCATAATCGGTATGCGGCGTCGTTTGACTCCACTCACACCAATCCAATCGGGCCCGAACGATGAGTCAACGATTCTTTGCGCCCAGCATGCAAAGGGGCAAAAAGGCCCTGATTGAGGGGGCCGAAGCTCACCATTTGCTGAACGTCATGCGGGCAAAAATCGGCGACGAAGTCACACTTTTCGATGGCCAAGGACACGAAGCAAGTGCTAGCATCGTGGGCCGCGACAAGAAATCGGTCGAACTCGAGGTGGGGCCAATCGTCGCGGTCGACCTCGAACTAGGCTCGGCACTCACCATCGCGGTCGCACTGCCCAAAGGTGATCGCCAAAAATGGTTGGTCGAGAAACTGACCGAATTGGGGGTCACAACACTCGTCCCGATTGTCACCGAACACAGCAACGTGCCCCCCAGCGACAACGCCATCGAGAAGCTCCGGCGTGTTGTAGTCGAGGCATGTAAGCAGTGTGGGCGAAATCGGTTGATGGAGATCGCCGCTACGGTTTCCTTTGCCGAGTTCGTCGCGTCGTCCGACTCAGGCTGCGACCGGGTGATTGCGCATCCTCGATGTGCGCCGCTGGTGGGCAGCGACGAATTCGACAGCGTTTGCGTCGCGATCGGTCCCGAAGGGGGCTTTAGCGAGAGCGAAGTCAACATGGCGATGTCGGCAGGATGGAGGCTCGCGAGCTTCGCTCCGGCCATTTTGCGGATCGAGACGGCCGCGGTTGCGGCGGCGGCTATTTTGGGCGCTGGTTTGCAATCGTGGTCAGAGATCGGCACCACCGATGAGCCCCGTCATGGCAGGTAAACTGCGCTCATCGGCTATTCGGGGGCGGGCTGCTCGGTTTTTTCGGCCGCCTTCGCAATCGTTCCGAACAAATGCCCACCGTGGGTCTTGCCCTGCCAGTAGCCGGCGTAGCGATCTTTGAAGAACATCACGCGAGCCGAGTAGGTGCCTAGTCCAGGGAAGCCAATATCGTTGACCACGACGACCGGCGTGTCGCCCGCCCATTCGATGGGCAATGTCAGCGGCAACGTGACGTCGTTCTTGCCATAGCGGATGCGGGCTTTGAAGAGCCACTGGCCATTGGCCAGTTTGCGAACTTCGGTGAGGTCGTACGACTCGCTGCGGAGTTGTGGCCCCCCCTCGTTTGGCTCATCGTCCGATACCGTGAAACTGCCACGAAGCTGAGCCCCCGTGAGTTGATCAGAGAGCTTTTGCTCGAGCTCGTTCATTTCGACAGCTTTCGGCTCAGTCGCCTCTTGAGCAAGGGCGGTGGCAGCGACCAGCGGGAACAAGAGCGCGAGCAAGATGTTGATTTTCATTGCGAAACTCCTTGGTTAAGTTTTGTCGTTGAGTTTTGTCGTTGAGTTTTTGAGGCCTGTAACGATAGTTCGATTGTAACGCTTATGCCGTGCGACTTGCGACTGGGCGGCCAGCAATCAGAATAGAGCGATGCAAACATCTACCGCATCGTTCAATCGTTCCGTTCTCGACTCACGACTGCCGCTGGTGGCGCTCGTTGCCGGCATTTCGCTGCTGGTAGCAGGCACAGCGTGGCCCCCGGCCGGATGCTTGGCCGGAGCCGCCCTATTGGCCTGGGGCAGCACCCACGTGTTGCTCGCTCGGCGGGCATCGCTTGCGGCGGTCAACCTGCTGGCCTATGCGGTGCCGATGGTGGTGATGCTGGCGG
>JBGSWC010000133.1:0-27378 GCA_041752635.1 Pirellulales bacterium
CCGGTCGATGGGTTGTAGACATCTTCGTGACTGTCGCTCGCAGGAACGATCCACTTGCCGCCGATGAGCAGAGGGACGGCTTGAACTTCGGTGGTTGTGGTCATGATGTTGCTTGGGTTGGTCTTTTTTTGACGCAAAGACGCAAAGATGCGAAGAAGCGCAAAGAAAGAAAAGAGTATAGGTCAGCTAAAAAAGTTTTTCTCTGCGCTTCTTTGCGCCTCCGCGTTTTTGCGTCAAAAAAACAAGCTGACATCAACCGGTCGTTACTTTGAGTTGTCGCGGAGTGAAGATTCGATTAAGTTACCACCAGTTTCAGGCGATACCAAGCGATCCAACCAGCGAGTCTTATGATGGCCCGAATTGTTCGTGGTGCGCTCGTGCAAGCCACTACCTGCGAGCCGACGACGTCGCCGGTCGCCAAAATCAAGCAGGCGATGATCGACAAGCATGTCGACATGATCGCCACCGCCGCGAAGAACGGCGCCCAAGTCGTTTGTTTGCAAGAGCTATTCTATGGCCCTTACTTCTGTGCCGAGCAAGAGACCAAGTGGTACGACTTGACCGAACGAATTCCCGATGGGCCTACCACCAAGCTGATGTGCGAGCTCGCGAAGCGGCACAACATGGTGCTCGTGGTGCCGATCTACGAAGAAGATCTGACGGGCGTGTATTACAACACGGCTGCCGTGATCGACGCGACGGGCGAGTACCTGGGCAAGTTCCGCAAGATGCACATTCCCCACTGCCAGCCCGGCTTCTGGGAGAAGTTTTACTTTCGCCCCGGCAACCTGGGTTACCCGGTGTTCGACACAGCGGTCGGCCGCGTGGGTGTTTACATTTGCTATGACCGCCACTTCCCCGAAGGTGCAAGGTGCCTGGGGCTCGCTGGTGCTGAGATTGTGTTCAACCCCTCGGCGACTGTCGCCGGGCTCAGTGAATATCTGTGGAAACTCGAACAACCGGCCCACGCGGTGGCCAACCAATACTTCGTCGGCGCGATCAATCGCCCGGGGTGGGAAGAACCTTGGCGAATCGGTGAGTTCTATGGCCAAAGCTACTTTGTCGACCCGCGTGGGCAGTTCATCGCCCAAAGCGACAAGCGCGACGAAGACGACATTGTGTATGCCGACATGGACCTCGACCTGATTCGCGAGGTCCGCAACACGTGGCAATTCTTCCGCGACCGCCGGCCCGAGACATATGGGTCGATTGTCGAGCCTTGAGATTGGACAGGATGACGGGATCGGCAGGATTGACAGGATATGTGTTTGATCCCGTAAATCCTGCCGATCCTGAAATCCTGTCCGAATCCTTAACCATCGGGATCGTCAAGCAGCGCCTGCAACCGCTCGCCAAGTTCGGGGATGTACTTCGCCGGCCAGGAGTCATCGATAAGTCCGACGCCGATCAAGTCGAGCAAATGGACTTGGTCTTTTCGACGGTACGAAGTCAGCTTCATCCGGACCAAGGATTCAAGCTCAATCAGTTTGTACGACTCAATCACGTCGTTCGCGACGAGCTTGGGTGCGGCAGCGTGGTAGGTCTCTTTCACCTTTTCGTCAGCAAATAGCAAATGAACCGCGTCTTTCGGGCTGCCGTCGGGGCCATCGATAAACATCGGGACTCCCAGCAAGTCGTAGTGATAGAAACCGGCCGCTTCGAGCGCGGCTTTCACTGCTTGGAAGTCGCTGCGATTAACCATGATATCGACATCGACCGTGTTGCGGGCCGCGCGTCGATCGACGGTCGACACCCACGCCGCAACGGCGTTGCCACCGATGACGGCATAAGGGATACCAGCGGCGTCGAGCGAAGATTAGCGCTGATAAACGCGGATGAATCGTGATGGAAAATGCAATGAATAGCGACATTCGCCCCTCGATGGGCTGGAGCCGTTAACGAACGACGCCCCCCCCGCGAGGCAATTTTGGTCGCAAGAGTGGCCTCCGCTTCCCCGGTAACTCAGTCTTTTCCGGAAGTTTTTTCCGAATTACTTGCACGCTGCGCGAAAACCGTGTAATCTGGAGGGTGGGGTTGGGAGTTTGAGTCCTTTTTTAAGGATTCTTTCCGCACCGATGTTCGACCTGTTCCACCGGGCTATTTTCGGGCTTTCTTTCGATCTGAGATTTTTTCGATCTTTTCTGGGAGTTTCTTTTTCCTCGCGTGGAGGTTTAGTTCGGAAGTTCCGTTGTTGAGTTTGCTTACGTTCTTGTCCTTTTGATTCAGCTTTGCCGCTGGCGAAGCCCTTCGCACTTTGGAGATTCTAATGATCCGATCAACTTCGGCCCTGCTCACCGTCGCTTGTGCGGCCCTATTCATGGCACCTGCATCCGCGCAGTTGCTCATGTACGAACCGTTCGACTATGCAGATGGCCCTCTTAGCTTTAACGGTGGTGCTTTGGGCACCGCAGGCGCTTGGACCGCTACCGATGGCAGCATCGACTGGTGGAATCATCCCGGCGGTTCGACGACCGGACAGGTTTGGGACGTTGGACTCGACGGAATTAACGACGGCGTCGACGACCGGCGTAACATCTTCGATGGCACCTATACCAACGTCGCATACAGCGGTGGCTTCGCTGGCGCGGCGGCCCCTGGCGACCGTGGCCTCGACGAGTGGCTCGACCAAGGCACGGGCAACGCCGATGCGAATATCGGCCTTGACCCATCGGTGACGGCAACCTTCCAGTCTGGAACCACGACCTGGATGAGCTGGGTCACTGCTCGCGCATGGGACCGCAATGAAGGTACCCCGCAGGTCATGCTGGCCAACACGGCAAGTTCAGGCGGGTCGCGCGGTGCAAGTCTCAATGGCGGCGATGGCATTGGTGCCGGTGGCGGTCCTTCGCGATTTAATTTGCAGGACATCTACCCCCAGTACTTTGAATTCGGTGTTAACAATTCCGTTCCCGGTGGCTACCAAAACGATGCCAACGTTGCGAACATGGGCATTTTTGGCGGTCACAATGGCGAGCAAATCGGCTTTTACGCGGGTGGCCGTCAAACGGCTACAGGCGAGTTAGACGAAGTCGGCCAGCCACGCACGCAAACGATGCCGTCGGCCCGGCTTGACGCCAACGGCGACTTTGGCGACTACAACGTTGTAGTTGTAAAGATCGAGTGGGACGCGGACACAAATGGCGAAGACATCGTGTCGGCCGTAGCGTTCACCAGCACCGATGCCGTTACCGAAGCCGCATTTGACGCCTACATCGCAGCAACCCCGCTCCTTTCGAGCAAGAACTGGCAGGGCTTCAGCGGCATGCTGCTTGATCCGATCACTCAACAGATGGTGCAGTTCGACTACGACGCCAACAAGCCGAACCTCGACCAGAGCACTTTCAACATCCTCAATGTCCAGAGTTTGAAGTTCTACATCGATGAAATCCGCATCGCTCAGGACTTTTCCAGTGTGATCGGCAATTTTGTTCCCCCGTTTCTGTTGGGCGACACCAACGACGATGGAACAGTCGACACACTCGATATCGACCCGTTTGTGCTCTTGCTCACCGACCCGGCTGGTTATGCGGCGGCTTTCCCAGGTGTCGACCCACTCGCTGTCGGCGACATTAACATGGACACGGTAGTCGATACGCTCGACATCGATCCGTTCGTGGCTTTGTTGACGGCCGGTAGCCTGAATGGCGGAGCCGTTCCCGAGCCTGGTTCGATCATAATGCTCGGCTTGGCCGGTGTTGCCGGTCTCACCTTGGTGCGACGCCGCAAGTAGGTTGATCGAAACGAACCCGATTCGGGTACATTGCCCGAATCGTGTAGTGATGAACAGCCCTCAGCATTACCGCTATTGGTTGTGGTGCTGAGGATTTTTTCACCCTCGAACCAATATCGAGGAATTTGCTTTCGAGATCGAGCGAATGAATCCAATTGCAAGACACGACGCTCTTCCGGTTTTTCTGTTCCAAGTTGATTTAGGAGTGACAAATGAGACGCGCTTTCATAACCGCCGCACTGCCCCTGCTCATCGCGAGCAGCGCAGTTGCCCAGGAACTGATCAGTGTGAATTTGTGGAGTACCGGCAAGCCTAGCTCGCCCTCGATTTGGGTCGACGACCCCGAAGCTGTGCCTATGATACAGCTCGACGGTGCGACCTCGGCCGGCATTTTTCCCACGACGGCGTGGGAGAACTTTAACCTCGGCAACCCATTTTCCTTTTCCACCCCGGCGACTGCGATCAGTGGCACCGGTGGCGCGAGTGCCACCTTTGAAATGCTGAACCGTCGCAACAGCTCGCCTTACAATTGGAATCCTCCGAGCATTTTCGACGTCCGCCTTCCCTTCGACGTTTTGCCAGGCAACGAAGGCAACGCCGCTTTGCTCGACAGTCACGTGAGTTCGACCGAGTTCGACAATGCGAATGGCACTGGCAACCCCTTTGGTTACAGGATTGGCGACTACGAGATTCGCGATATTCCTTTTAGCGAGTACAGCGTCGCCATTTACTTCGGCATCAACCGCGATCAATCGTACCTGGGCGAAGGTAACATCCGCATCAACGACGATGTCGTGCGCCCCACCGACCTTTCGGGCACCTTTCGCGATGGCGTAGTCGCCCAAGCTGGCATCGATGCTTTCGGCGGTACGAAATTTACACTGCCGACCACCGCAGACGGTTTTGAACCCGACGGGGTGCTCGACGAAATCGAGTTTGAGTTCGACACCGGTAACTACATTGTCTACGAAGGTTTGACCGACTCGACCTTCAAGTTCCAGACTTGGGGCACCGGATTCACCCACCTTGGTGCTGCCGGCTTCCAGATACTTAATACGGGTGAATTCAATCCCCCTCCCATGTTTACCCTCGGCGATACCAACAACGACGGTACGGTCGACACACTCGACATCGACCCGTTTGTGCTCTTGCTGACTGACCCAGCCGGCTACGCCACGGCATTTCCTGGCGTCGACGCAATTGCGGTTGGCGACATCAACATGGACACGGTAGTCGATACGCTCGACATCGATCCGTTCGTGGCTTTGTTGACAGCGGGCAGCCTCAACGGCGGAGCCGTTCCTGAGCCTGGCTCGATCGTCCTGCTCGGCTTGGCCGGTGTTGCCGGTCTCACCTTGGTGCGACGTCGCAAGTAAGTGGGGTGAAAATTAAGGGATGACCTCTCAGCGGTGCTGGTGGCGTCCACTCACTCGAACTAGTCGAACACACTGGCGGTAGTAATGCCGCCGGTGTGTTTTTATGCGCCAATGCCAATTCCGTCTAGGAATCGACAATAGCATCGCGGTAGCATGATGTGGCGATCGACGAAGTGACGCTAGGTTGTCCAGCACAACCCGACATGTGCGCGAGGGACGCCGTGGTGGCGATCTCCTTTGCCCCCGCTTCGGCTTGCAATGTCTCGCCTCGTAAATCCGGCGAATCCCGTTAATAACGTCAAAGCAAAATTCGCGAGAAAAATAACGATGGCCACTGACGCCCGACTCCAGCTTCCCATCGCCGACCACCAGCCCGCGGCTTACGAGGGACCTACGTCCGATGAAGTGATCGCATTGCGTCGGCAATATGTCTCGCCCGGCGTCATCACTTACTACAAACAGCCTTTGATGATCGTCGAAGGACACATGCAATATCTGTGGGACGAAAAGGGTCGGCAGTATCTCGACGCCTTCGCCGGCATCGTGACCGTGAGTGTGGGTCATTGCCATCCGAAGGTCACCGAAAAGGTGCAGGTCCAACTGGGGAAGCTACAGCACACGACCACCATTTATTTGCATCCGACAATTGGTGAATTTGCTGAGAAGCTGGCCGAGAAAATGCCCCTGGGTCTCACACGAACCTACTTTACCAACTCGGGGAGCGAAGCGAACGAAGTCGCCATCCTTTCGGCCCGCGAGTACACAAGCAACAGCGAAGTCATCGCGCTGCGCAACAGCTACCACGGCGGCACCGCCACGACGATGGGCCTCACGGCCCACGGCACCTGGAAGTTCAAACAGAACCAAGCCCCCGGCATTCATCACACGCATGCTGGTTACTGTTATCGGTGTCCTTACGGACTCACTTATCCTTCGTGTGATTTGAAGTGCGCCCATGACATTAAGGACGTCATTCGCTACCAAACGCCGGGCGAGATTGCGGCCTTCATTGGCGAGCCAATTCAAGGCGTGGGCGGGGCGGTTACGCCGCCGCCTGAGTTCTTTGGCATCGTCTACGACATTGTCCGCCAGCACGGCGGCATCTGTATTGCCGACGAAGTGCAAGGTGGCTTCGGCCGCACGGGCACCCACTACTGGTCACATCAAAACTGGGGCGTCACGCCCGACGCGATCACGATGGCCAAGGGCATTGGCAATGGTGTTCCGCTCGGCGCGTTCACCACCACCGAGCCAATCAGCGAAGTGATGAAAAACCGCGTTCACTTCAACACGTTCGGCGGAAACCCCATTAGCATGACCCAAGGCCTCGCGACGCTCGAAGTCATCGACGAAGAAGGGATTCAAGCGAACGCACTCAAAGTCGGAAGTCACTTGAAAGCGGCGCTCCAAGAACTGCAACAAAAGCACTCGCTGATCGGCGAAGTCCGCGGCATGGGGCTGATGCTAGGCGTTGAACTCGTCCGCAACCCACAGTCGAAAGAACCCGCCAGCAGCGAAGCGGCCGCCGTGATGGAAGCGATGAAAGAAAGGCAAGTGATCGTCGGCAAAGGAGGCCTCTTTGGCAACACGCTACGTATCAAACCACCCATGTGCTTGACGATCGACGATGCAGATTATTTGGTGGCAATGCTCGATGAGTGCTTGTTGGAGGTGTCACGGATTCGTTGACAGGAAGATTAGACAGGATTACTGGATTGGCAGGATATACGGGATAAAGAAGAGCAACAACTATCCCGTCAATCCTGCCGATCCTGCGATCCGGTCCAAATCATGCACGGAGAAGAGCGATGAGCAAAATAGCGGAATTCAAACATCGCGAACTGACAGAAAAGGTGATTGGCTGTGCGTACAGAGTTTACAATACTCTTGGCGCTGGGTTTCTCGAGTCGGTGTATGAGAAAGCGCTGCTAATCGAACTCCAAGAGGCGGGTCTCAACGCCTCTGCGCAGGTGCCTCTTGACGTATCGTATCGAGATCAGATCGTAGGAACGTTTTTCGCTGATGTGATTGTTGAAAGCGTATTGATTCTCGAAATCAAAGCGGTTGAACGAATCGCGAATGCTCACGAAGTACAGCTAGTCAATTACCTTACAGCAACGGGCATCGACATCGGTCTCGTCATTAACTTCGGCCCCGACGGAGTAAAGGCAAAGAGAAAAGTCCGCGATCTGAGTTCGATTTCGTCCTAATTACTATCCCGTCAATCCTGCCGATCCTGTAATCCTGTCCAATTTAAACATGCCCACACTCGCCACCACCGTCAACGGACTCAAACTCCCCAATCCCTTTGTCATTGGCAGCGGACCGCCCGGGACGAATGCCAACGTTATTTGCAAGGCGTTCGACGAAGGGTGGGGGGGAGTCGTTTGCAAGACAGTCAGCCTCGATGCGTCGAAGGTTGTCAACGTCCAGCCTCGCTACGCAAGGCTACGGAGTCGCGTCAGCGACGAGGTGTATGGCTGGGAGAACATCGAGCTGATTAGTGATCGTTCGTTCGACATTTGGATCGACGAGTTTAAGCAGATTAAAGATAAACATCCTGATGGCGTGCTCATCGCTTCGATCATGGAAGAATACAACCGCGACGCTTGGCACGAGATTGTCGAGCGGTGTGAAGCGGCTGGTGTCGATGCGCTCGAACTTAACATGTCGTGTCCCCATGGTTTGCCCGAGCGGCGAATGGGTGCGGCGATGGGCGAGAACCCCGACCTGCTGGCCGAGGTGTGTGGGTGGGTGATGGAAGTCGCCACGACCCCAGTCTGGGCAAAGATGACGCCTAACGTTACCCACATCGAAGACCCGACCCGCGCGAGCCTTAAAGCCGGTTGCCAAGGCATCGCGGCCATCAACACGATTCGCAGCATTCTGGGTGTCGATCTCGAAACGCTCAGGCCCGAGCCATGCGTCGAAGGCTACACGACGCCAGGGGGCTACTCGTGCCAAGCAGTCAAACCGATCGCGCTGCGAATGGTGATGGAAATCGCTCGAGTTATCGAGAAAGAGTTTCCTCACGCGTCACTGAGCGGCATTGGTGGAGTCGAAACATCGAGCGACGTGGCCGAGTTCATCTTGCTGGGGGCCGACACGGTGCAGGTCTGCACCGGTGTCATGAAACATGGCTATCGCATGGTGCATGAACTGCGCGACGGACTACTCGCGTTCATGGAAAAGCACAAGTTCGAGACAATCGCCGATTTTAAGGGGCACTCGATTCAGTTTGTGACCACCCACAGCGACCTCGTGCAACGCCAAGCAACCGCGCGTGCCGAAAAGAAAGCCGCAGCCGAACGCCAGAAGATGATCAAAGCCGACGAGGAATGGGATGGTGATGATTTCGTCGAACAGAGCGACGCGCTGGCGCGTGGTTAGTTCTTTCGACGCAAAGGCGCTAAGACGCAGAGAAGCGCAAAGACGAGCAAGAATGAGCACGAATGAGCAACTATTCGGTGCAAGAGTTCAGATACAACACAAGGAATAATAATAGTGTCTCTTTGCGCTTCTTAGCGTCTTAGCGCCTTTGCGTCGAATCAAATCAAAAATGTGTCGGTTCGCGTTTGAGGAATTTCCCATGTCCCAAATTGCCGACAAAAGCACCGTCGCGGGCCATGACTTTGCCGCGGACTGTGACCAGCCACGGACGACCTTTGATTTCCCATCCCTCAAACGCGCTGTAGTCGGTTGCCATCAGTTGTGTGGCGGCCGAAATCTTGCCGCGATATTGAGGGTCGTAGACCACCAGGTCGGCATCGCTACCGACGGCGATCGTGCCCTTGCGGGGGAAGAGTCCAAACTGCTTTGCTGCCTGGGTGCTGGCCACGTCGACGAACGTGTTCAGGTCGATGCGCCCGGTGGTGACGCCGTGGGTGAACAGCAAGTTCACGCGGTCTTCGACCGTCGGAATGCCGTTAGGAATCTTGGTGAAATCATCGCGGCCCATTTCTTTTTGCCCTGCGAAATCGAACGGTGCATGATCGGTCGCGACGGTGGCGATGTCGCGGTTGCGTAGATATTGCCATAAGAGCGGTTGCTGATCGGCCGAACGAATCGGCGGCGACATCACATACTTGGCCCCCTCGAATTCGGGCCGCTTGGCATAACTATCGTCAAGAACCAGATAGGGAATCACCGTCTCGATGGCCACATGCACACCACGCTGCCGCGCGGCTAGCGCCGCTTCGACCGCTGTGGCGTTACTTGTGTGCACGACATAGACGTGTGCGCCGGTCAACTCGGCGAACGACATCAAGTGTTGCACACCTTCCGCCTCGACGCGTTTCGGCCGCGACGGCTCGTGCCACTCGGGACCCGTCTTGCCTTCGGCCAGAAGCTGGCTTTGCAACTCGGCGACCAGCGTTTCGTTCTCGCAGTGCGCGGCCACCACGACGCCCAGTTCTTTCGCCAGCCTGAGCGTGCCGAATAGCTCGGCATCATCGACGCCGAAGAAACCTTTGTAAGCCAGGAAGACCTTGAAGCTAGCGATGCCACGACTGACGATCTCGCGAAGTTGCCGTTCGGCGCTTGCATCGAATCGTGACACGCCCATGTGAAACGTGTAGTCGCAGGCCGAAAGCCCGTCGGCTTTAGATTTCCACAATTCGAATGCCGCGAGTGGTTCTTCACCACGACTGGGACAACACATTTCGATGAGCGTCGTCGTGCCGCCGACAAGCGCCGCCCGACTACCCGAGTCGTAGGTATCTTTGGCCTCAGTTCCCATAAAGGGCAAATAGATATGCACATGCGGATCGATGAACCCGGGGAACACATACTTGCCGCTCGCGTCGACTGTTTCGCAACGCTCGGGCGCGGCAAGATTCCGCCCGATAGCCGTGACGATTTCCCCCTCACACAACACGTCGGCCTCGTAGCCATCGCTGGCTGTGACGATCATTCCATTCTTAATCAGTAAAGCCATAGCGGCGAATCTACCTCCACTCCAAGAGACAACGGGCACCACAAAAGAAAGCGGGCGATTTGGCTGTCCATGATTGTAGCAACCAGCCGACCAAACTGCCGCCCGAGTACAACCCAACCACTCCACACGTTGAGCCGATTGGCGGGATGTTGAGCGGCTTGACTATTGGAGCGCGAACCCACGCCCCTTCGCATCCATTAGCCGAGGAATCCGCATTCGATTAGTGTGACCGAAACTGGACTCTTGCGCATCGAAGCCGGCGAAAATTCGTGCATGCTAGCAATTTCGTGCGAGCTTCTGGTTACGGCAAAATTGGGTCGAAACGTCACTGCGTACGTAAGCATTTTGTCGACTTTTTCTGGATTTATAGTCCGATGAGTCCTTGTTTGCCTGCCTTTGCCTGTTTGCGTGCCACTGCAAGCAAAAATTAGTGCAAATCGAGGGACAGTTGCGCAAATCTGTGTAAACTGAAGTCGGAACGAATTGGACCGTTATTATCTTGCCTCTGATGGCTGACGGCTCGTTAAGTGTGGGTCTCCTATTTTACGTGCGCTATCAACACATTCAATTAAGGATGATCATGAAACGCAACGGCTTGGCATTGATTGGCGGATTGCTGGCGACTTCCGTCCTCTGCGCTTCATCGGACCAAATACAGGGTGGCGAACCCGTGAAGGTCTTCATCATGATGGGCCAATCCAACATGCTCGGATTGGGTGGTGTGAATGGAGGCACCGATGGAGACCTCGACTACGCGGTGAACACCGAGGGCCTCTACCCCTACTTGAGTAATGGCATGGGCGGGTTTGCTACGCGAACTGACGTACGCCAAACCATGGTTCAAGGCAGCGGCGGCGCGACCGCAACCACGAGCCTGCTCGTCAATAACTTTCTCAGCCCCAGCAACCGCAGCCAACTCGGCCCAGAGCACGGCATCGGCGAAATGCTGGGCAACACCATCGACGCGCCCGTCCTGCTGTTGAAGAGCTGCATCGGTAACCGTAGCCTCGGCTGGGATCTCTTGCCGCCAGGCAGCGAACAGTACGATTTCGGCGGCAATACCTATGCTGGATACGGCGACACGACACTCAAATGGCCAACTGGTACCACCCCAACACCCGTCAACTGGCAGGCAGGCCTTCAATACGATGGCGACATCGCGCGGGCGAGGCATGTGCTGGACAACATCGGTACCTACTATCCCGGCGAGACAGAGTACGAGATTGCGGGCTTCTTTTGGTGGCAGGGCGATAAAGATCGGTACGACGCCGGGCACGCGACAAGGTACGAGCAGAATCTCGTACAATTGATTGAGCAATTGCGTGTCGAATTCGACGCACCCAACGCCCCTTTCATTGCGGCCACACTCGGCCAGACACAGATCGGCGACGGCGGCAACGATGGTGCGATTCTCGATGCGCAGCTTGCCGTCGATGGCGACGCCGGCAATTACTCGCTGTACTCTGGCAACGTCAAGACCGTTTACAGCAACCCCCTCAGTTTGGGTGGGGCCTCCAACAGCCACTACAACGGCAATGCCAAGACCTACATGAACATTGGTGAAGCCATGGGCCAAGCAATGGTTGAACTGTTGACGAACCGCGCCTACGTCGAAGTGGATCGGCAAACGGGCGAAGTAAAAATCATCGTTCCCAGTACAGCCGCAAGTGATCTCGACCTGAGAAACTACACGATCTCTTCGCCTGGCGGCGCACTCGACAACACAGCGTGGTCGTCGATTGCCGGCAACTACGACGGCGGCGGTACCACCTCGGTCGATAGCGGCAATTGGTCGATCGACACCAGCTCGATTACCGAACTCAGCGAGTCGGCCATTGCCGGCGGTGCCGATGGCCTGATTGGCATCAACACCGAGGTCAGTCTTGGTAACATTTGGATTAAAAGTCCGATCGAAGACTTTGAGTTCCTCTATACCGACACCAGCAACCTCCCGCGTGCGCTCACTGTGCGCTATACCGGAGACCGTGCGGGGCTCGGCGACCTGGACTTTGACGGCTCGGTCGACGCCAACGACTTCGCTCTGTTTATGGCGGGAGCACAAGCCGACTTAACAGCGCTTTCCGTCGCACAACAATACAACAAGGGCGATCTCGATGGCGATGGCGACAACGACATTTATGACTTCGACATATTCCGCCTCGCTTTCGAGGCCGACAATGCTGGGCCCGGCGCGTTTGCGGCCATGGTCGCTGCATACGGTGCGGTGCCCGAGCCGGGGTCGCTGGCGTTGCTGATCCCGGGCGGATTGATGTTGGCACTTCGCCGACGACGCTAGGTTTTTTTGTACACATCAACAACGAGTCGTTACTAACCAACTCGGTAATCTGCCGGATCGCTGCTTTACCGAGGTACACTGCTGGAAAAGTTGCCGAGCGTTCGCCCGAGTGCACTGCTGAGTACATAGCTTTCAATAATTGCTTGAAATGAAATACCACTCAAAACAAAAAAGGAAGTTCAATTGATACGCATTCCTACAACGTCGGTCATGACTCTTGCAACCGCCATGCTTCTGAGCAGCGCGGCCCACGCCGTCATTGTTGTTAACGAAGGCTTTGAAGTGCCCGATGTCAACAACTCCCAAAGCGACGGCAACACGAGCGGGGCTATCCCCTCGGGCTGGGTTGGCGCCCAGCAGGGCTTTGGCGGCAACCGCCGGGGCATCGTCGACGAATCTCATGGCGACTTCACCGATCCCGTTGGCGAACAGGCCTTCGCGTTTCGCTATACCAACTCGGGCCTCACTTCGGGACTCGGACTCATTGGCAACATGACGGCGGGCGAGACCTACAACGTCAGCTTCGACGTCGTAATGGACGGGCACAACGCCGGCCTGCCCTGGCGAGTCAAGTTTGTCGTCTTCGATGAGTTCGCCGCACGCGATGACGTCCGCGATAACAACGGCACCACCGTCCTCTACGAGGCCAACGGCAACGCCACCAGCGACGGACTTTATACCAATATCAGCTTCAACTACCTCGCCGACGAGGTCACCGACGCAGCGTCCCTGGGCAAAGACCTCGCCATCCGATTCGTCGGCGCGACATCCAGCGCGACCATCGATAATGTGGTCGTCGATGTCGATCTACCCGCGTCCGAGTTCTTCCTGAAGCTGATAGTCGATACCGTGACTGGCGAGACCACACTAGTCGGCCGTCCTACTGGCGATGTCGAAGTCAACTACTACCAAATCACTAGTGCTGGCAATTCGCTTAACGCCACGGGCTGGAGCAGTTTCGACGATCAAAACCTGCAAAATGCCGCTTGGCTCGAAGCGGGTGGTTCGGGACCGCATTCGCTTGCCGAAGGACTGCTAGAGGGAAGCACCACCGTGCTTGCTGATGCCTCGATGCCCCTGGGCCTGGGCTACAATACGGCAATCAACGCCCGCGACCTCGTGTTCGCATACCGGGTCGAGTCGGGCCAGATTTATCAAGGCACTGTTGAATATCTCATCGCTGGCGACTACGACGGTAACGGCATCGTCGAAGCGGCCGACTACACCATCTGGCGACAGCAGTTCGGTAGCTCGGGCACCCCGGGCGAATTCGCGGCCGATGGCAATCGCGATGGCACTGTCAACGCCGCCGACTACACCGTTTGGCGCGATAACCTAGGGGCGAGTGTCGCCGCAACCTTGGCAACTGGTGCCACATCGGTGCCCGAACCGGGCGCGTGCTGCCTACTTCTGCTCTTGCTAGTTTCCGCTTTGCCGCGGCCAGCAAAACAGAGGTAGTGAATTTTCACTCTACGCACCTAACCTTAACATTCTGTACCAAAACACGTTGTCGCAGTACACTACGCTCAGCCTCCTCACCAAAACGGACTAACTCATGCGAGCTACCCTTCTGACGGGCTTGGTTCTGACACTTTTCGCAATTCCCTGCATGGCCCAAGAAGCCGCTTTGCTGAACGCACTTAGCGCCCTGCATGGCCACGTTGATGGCACATCGCTATTGTCGCCGGCGCAAATCGGCACGCATCAAACCACGGTGATTAACAACGCGAGCATCTTTGGCAACACCGCCAATACGATCACCGCCAGCTTTAACCTCGTCTCGGCCTATGAATCGAGCCCGACTTACGGTCCGATGTTTGGTGCTGGCACACCGACCGTGAATGGCTTTAGTCGTAACAACGATAACTCGACTAACATCAACTGGACGATCTACCAAGTGATGCAAAATATCGTCGACGATACCTACAACAGCGGTAACATTGCCACGCACGGAGGCCTCCTCAACGGGTACAATTTCCAAAGTGGCGATGTCTTTCCTGGTCCGGTCAACGCACCGATAAATCCCGGTACGCACACCGTCGCCATCGACGGTACTTTCGCCGACAGCTTCGGTCGCGCCACACAGCACTGGGAACGGCCGGCCGTCAAGGCAACGGGCACAACCCTCGCGCCCGGGTCGATCGCGACCATCACGGTGCCCGCCTCAATGGTGAATCAGGGGTATCAGATTCAAGTTGGCACGCACTATTGGGACATGGAAAACCGCCCCCCGGTCGACAGACTCGAGCGATCGAAAGTGCTGTACGACATCAACAGCACCTCAGTCGAAATCGCGAGCCCGATCGGTGGCAACATCTATATCCTGGTGCCACAAGGAGCCAACGGCGGGGTGGTCAATGTCGACATTTCGAATGCCGCCCGCTCTCCCCTGTTCTCGATGCAGGACCACCACACGACGACCGTCGCCGACTGGCAAAACATCGAACGCAACCACGCATCACCGTGGGCCGATTTTCAGACCGAGAAGAATTTGATTCAGGTACCCACTGGTTGGATTTACGCGCTCGACGACCCCACAACGGCGCTCGAGAACTGGGACAAAGCGGCCGACGTCACTAACAAGCTCATGGGCTTTCCCACCGATCGTGGTAAGGAAACCATCTACAACCAAGTCGACGTCCGCTTCCGTGCCTCGGTCTATGCACCTGGTTACCCGGCCGTCAACAATACTTACGACCCACTCCGCAATCAGGACGCCAGTGGCTGGAACACCGCCGGCAATGCGTTTAATGGCACTACTGGTAGCTACCTAATTACCGGCCCGCAATTTGCGCCCGATCCCGAGTTCCATGAACTGGGCCACTCTTACTTCTTCCCCAAGTTCAGCGGCGAAACCGAGTCGGCCGTCAACCTCTTGCACGTCGCCGTCATGCAAGAGGCATTTGGCAAGTCATGGGACGAAGCCTTCGCCGGCTCCCGTGGTTTTCAAGGCAATCCCAATCGCACCATCGACAACACTGCCGTCGCTTGGATGACTAGCTTCAACTTCTCAACTAACCACCAAGAGATGGCCGACGGTGAAAAGGCGTACCAACTCAAGGGGCACGCAAAGTTCGTCGAGTACGCCCGGATCTTTGGCTGGGATAAGCTGGGCGACTACTATCTCGCCTACAACACCGACGACGAGAACAATACCAACACCAACCCATTCTCGGGCGACGACGGACACCTCTACCGGATGTCCGCAGCGGCCGGCGTCGATGTGGTGCCACTCATGCATTTCTGGGGCATCTATCCCGGCAACTACTCGGCCCTCGAGGCACAGTTCGACTCCGAAGACGTCGGCAAATCTCGCGACATTTTCGATCTTCTCAAGCACTACAAGACACTTGTCCCCGAAGACAATGCTGCGTTCCAGGCCTACGCGCTCGGCTGGTGGGGCAAGGTACCGAGCATCAACGGTAACTGGACCGAACGCGAGCATGCCCGCCAGTTCGACAGCACTGAGCTTTGGCTCGCCGGCGGCGATAGCCAGCGCCGCCCTGATGGCGAAATCTACAACGAGGCCACCGCCGCCGACATTGAGGCAGTCATCAACGACCTCTTGCTGACCTACTACCTCGACTTCCTCGCCGACTTCAACAACGATGACATGGTCACGTCGGCCGACTTTGTGCTGTTCATGGCCGGGGCACAGACCGACATGACGGGCCTCACCGCCGACCAAGCACTCGCCCTGGGCGACCTCGACGGAGACTTCGACAACGACATCTTTGACTTCGACATCTTCCGCCGGGCGTACGAGGCCCAAAACCCCGCACCTGGCGCATTCGCAGACATGGTTGCTTCGCTCCAGGTGCCCGAACCAAGCACATGGATGTTACTTGCGGGTAGCTTGGCGCTGACGGTGCTGCGTCGGCGTAGGCAACTGGCGGTGGGTCATGCAGCGAAATAAATAACATCGCGACGGTGTCATTGGGCGCTTCAAAACCGGCCACTAGAAAGCTGGCCAGGCTGCCGAGACGCTCGGCATTGATCGGGGGAGCGTCAACAAGCGTGGCTCCTGTGTGGCAACAGTCGTATAGCTCATCGTTCCGCCATCGCTGTTTGGTCTTCCATCAGCTGGCGAGCGGCGTTCATCGCCGCTTTCCAGTCGCCTGCTTCGGCATCGTCGACAATTGCCTTGAGCCACCCCGCTTCGCGCGGCGAGATCTCCTCCGTCGCCACGTCGGCTTCGATTTGCGTGGTGACTTCGACCAATTTTTCGTCGGCCTGACGATTGCAGATTGAATAAAGTGCTTTAGCGTATTCGTAAGCACGGGGGCTCGCGCCGGAATAGCCGCCACAGCCGGTGGTCAGAGCTATTAGCACAACGGCAATCCATCGCCTGTTTGTAGTTTGCATCACAGTTCCCCCTGCGAGACTTCGCCTTCGGCGATGCTGGAATATTCGGCCCAAAGCAGTAGGTCAACATCGTTGGTCACGAATCGTACCGAGCCGTCGCCGAGGGCGACATTGCCCCCCTGCGGGTGCTCAGAGAACATTTGGCCGACGTGATAGGTGGGAAAGTTGACCGGATGAATAATGGGAAAGCCAGTGATGTCGAGCTCGCCACCGGACGGACCGGCATGAACCAGTACGAGCGTCGCGCCGGCGTCGGCGCGATTCTCAGGCGACGTGATCAGCGGGTGAGTGAATGCGCCGGGCACGACCCCGACCCAGGTTTTGTCGCTCAGCGCCGAACTGTGTTCGCCCAGAAAAATGGTGTTGGTCAGCCCGTCGGTGATGTCTTTTATCCGAGTCCGCGAGTTGCGATAAAACGGCCCGTCGGCAACGAGCGAGACGTTGCCATTGTGGCGGACGGTGGTCGTTTCGCTCGTGTAGATATTGGTGAACACCGGACCTTCGGCTGTCGCGCCACACTCGCCCCAACACGACTCTTGCCCGTGGCTGGCGACATAGTGCGATCGCCCGAGCTCGACCCGCCTGCCACCGATCGACAGCTGGCCGCCCGATTCCTCCTGGGCGACGAACGGCGTAGGCTCGCCCGACACGCTCGGACAGAGATAGCCGGGGAGCGTCGTACGAACGATGGCGGCGTGTGCCGGGTTCCATATCGTGAGGTCAAAGTCAATATTTTCCGTCACATTTCCCAGTTCGATGAAGGGTAGAACGTGAGCCCCCCATCCCCAGCCGGGACCGGCGTCCCAAGTAGTTGGATCGCGATCGGCACGTGGCGGCGACACCAGCGAGCCCGATGTATAGCCCGGCGGGAGTTGTCGGTAGGACGACTCAAAATTGTGAATCGCAAGGCCCAGTTGCTTGAGGTTGTTGGTGCAGGCGACCCGACGGGCCGCCTCGCGGGCGACTTGCACGGCAGGTAGCAGCAGCGCGATCAGGATGCCGATGATGGCGATCACCACTAGCAGTTCGACAAGCGTAAAGGCGGTGCGACGTGACATACTCGATTTCTCGTGGTGCGGCGCGACGTTTGTAGCCTTGGCTACATTTTTCTAAAATTGTAGCCGTGGCTACAATTGTGTCAACTGGGGGGTGATTGCGTTGTCAGTTTTCAGTTTCAGGCTGTCAGATTTATGCTTTAGGATAAGTCGCCGCAGGAGCTGTCACTCCCGCGCTGGCGGGAAACTAGGGTGAGCGCTTTTGGTCTGGATTCCCGCCGGCGCGGGAATGACGGTTGCGGCGCTTCAACTGGCAACTGACAACTGCCCCACACCATCGTAGAATAGCGGTATCGATCTCACTCGCTCTCGACTGCCATGCCGACCAAGAAACAAATCGCCGACCGCCACCGCCGCACACGCCGCGATCACGCCAGCGAAACGGCCGAGGACTACGTCGAAGCGGTCGCCGAAATTGTCGCGAGCGAAGCGGGCGAATGCCGCGTGGCGAATTTGGCGAAGCGTTTCGATGTGAGTCATGTGACGGTCTCCAAAATCGTCGCCCGGCTCGCGCGCGAAGGACTCGTCGAGACCGAGCCCTATGGACCGGTGCTGCTCACAGTCGCGGGCCGTCGCCTGGCTGCCAAATGTCGGGAGCGTCACGAGACGGTTTATGCCTTTCTGGTCGCACTCGGCGTGCCGACCGATATCGCCGCCGTCGATGCCGAGGGAATCGAACATCACGTGAGCCCGCAAACGCTGGCTCAGTTTGCGAAGTTTGTCGAGGAGCGCGCGGAGTAGACGCGACGAGTCGTGAGTTATAAGTTCTCAGTTATCAGAAAGACGGCGTTCGCTCCGCGATCGAACTAACGGCGAAGCTGTCACTGACCACTGGCCACTGACCACTGAGAAATTAAAACTAAATGGATAAACAACAGCCACGATGGCAATCGATCGAAGCTCGCGAGCGGCGAGTGTTGGGTGTGCTCGTTGAAAAGGCGAAAACGACGCCTGATGCTTATCCGTTGACTCTCAACAGTTTGCGAACCGGTTCGAATCAGAAGAGCAATCGTTTCCCGCAGATGGAACTTGACGAAGAGCAAGTCGAAGAGGCGTGCGACAATCTTCGCAAGGTCGGGGCGGTAACCGTGATTCAAGGCGATGGCCGCCGAGAGAAGTATCGCCACCTCGCCTACGAATGGCTCGGCGTCGATAAGGTCGAGCTGGCTGTGATGGCCGAGCTATTGTTGCGTGGCGCGCAAACAGTCGGCGAACTGAGAGCGCGTGCGGCGCGAATGGAGCCGATCAAAGGGCTCGACGAACTGACACCCATTCTGGAAAACCTCGCGAGCAAAAATCTCATCGTTTACCTGAGCCCGCCGGGACGCGGGGCCGTGGTGACGCACAATTTGTATGAGCCACGCGAACTCGAAAAAGTACGACGCGAGTTGGGAGTAGGTAATGCGCCGATCGCAACTCTACCCACGACCGAGGTTCGACGCCCGGCCGAGGAAAGTCATGCTAATTCAGAGCCGCGTGCGGAAACTCGGGTCGCTGACGTTCACGATTCGCCTGCCGAACTTCGCGAACTGCGTGAAGAACTCGCGGAACTTCGGCTGACAATGCAAGAGCAGATCGACGAACTACGCGGGAATCTTGAGGAGTTGAATCGGCAGTTGGGGAATTGAGCCTTTAGCATTTAAACGACAAGGTCAGTCGCGGGCACTTTCACCAAATTAACCGCGTGCCCAGCGGGCCAATCGCTACGAACTAAACTCGTTCGCGCACTACCGGGCAATTGGGCAGCGAGTCGATGAACACTCGTCCATAACTCTTGGTCGCGAGTCGCGGGTCGAGGCAGACCACTTGGCCCGTATCAGTGCGGGTGCGGATCAGGCGGCCGAATCCTTGTTTGAACTTGAGTACCGCCTCGGGGAGTTGGTAGTCGCGGAACGGATTGCCGCCGCCGGTGCGAATCGCTTCGAGGCGTGCTTCGAGCAACGGGCGATCGGGCACGGCAAACGGCAGCTTATGAATAATGACGAGCTGCAGTGCATCGCCCGGCACATCGACCCCCTGCCAAAAGCTATCGGTGCCGAGCAGTACCGCGCGTCCATCTTTCTTGAACGCATCGACGAGTTGCGACCGTGGCGTGCCGTCAGCCTGGGTGAGGAGTCGCAAATTCCGTTCGGCGAGCCAACGCGAGAGCCCCTGCCCCAGCGATCGCAAAGCTTCGTAACTTGTACAAAGCACAAAAGTCCGCCCATCGTACTCGGCCACGTAGTGCTTAATCGCCGCGAGCGACGCTTTGTGAAACGCGTCGCGCTGGCTCGACGGGTCGGGCATGTCGGGCATGACGACCATCTTCGCTTGTTCAGCATAGTTAAAGGGACTGCCGAGTTGCTGTTCGTCGCACTGCGTGAGCCCAATCCGCGATTTGAAGAAGTCGAACCCCCGTTTGCTGCCAACGGCGAGCGTTGCGCTTGTGAGCACGACTGTCGAGACTTTGTCGAACAAGTGTTCGCGAAGTGCGGGACCAACATCGAGCGGCGCGGCCGAAAGCGTGATGCGCGGCCTACCGCCACGCGAGTGCCCGGTGTCGAGCCAATAAACGGCGGTCGGGTCGATTTGTGTTCGCCACGCTTCGATCTCGCCCGCGAGCGACATCAATCGGTCGTGAGCCGCCGTGTAGTCTTGCCGCTCCGCATCGTCTTCGATCTTGCTGCCGATCCCTTTCGTTTGCCTCGCTAGTCGATGCAACTGCTCGGCCAATTGCTCATTCGAGAGCCCAGAGGTCAACACGCGACCATTGCTCGAACCACTGGTGGCGGACCATTGCCAGAGGTCGCTGAAGAACTCGTCGGCCAAAAGTCGACAGCGATCGACCTGACGCATCGCGTCGCGATGCTGGCCGTGAACGAGCAGCCCCTTGTTAGTCCGCTCGTTGTAGAGTCGGCCGAGTGTGTAATCGACTTGGCCACTGGTGAGTCGCAGACCAAGGTGGTCGCCAGCGACTTGTTCGGCCGTATGGGCTTCGTCGATGATGAGCACATCATAATCGGGCAGGATGCTCACACCCTGGCGACGGAGTGAAAGATCACTGAATAGCAGCGCATGATTGACGACCAGCACCTGAGCGTTTTGCATCCGCCGTCGGGCTTGATAGTAGAAACAGCCTTTGTAATTTGGGCAGCGGCGCCCCATGCAGTTTCCACTGTCGCTAGAGACTTCGTCCCAAACGCTGCCGATCGGTTGGCGAGGGAGATCGGCGAGCGACCCATCACTGGTCGACTTGCTCCAAGTTACGAGGTCGCGAAGTTCGTTCAGTTCGTCGTCGCTGCCGAAGATGGACGACTTGCGAGCCGCGGCAGCGTGCAATCGGCGAAGGCTCACATAGTTGCGGCGGCCTTTTACCAACACGCTCGAAAAGTCGCGGGGGATCACACTATTGAGCAAAGGCAAGTCTTTGGCGATGAGCTGCTCTTGCAGACTAATCGTGTGAGTCGAGACCACCACGCGTCGTGGCGGCGCGTCGTCGGGACGGTCTTTGTCGCTCACGTCGGTCGCCGAAAGGATGGCGGGAACCAAGTAGGCAAAGCTCTTGCCGACGCCCGTTCCCGCCTCGACAATCAAATGCCGCTTGTTCTCGATGGCTTTCGCCACGGCATTCGCCATTGCGAGTTGCTGGGGGCGGTCCTCGTAAGCCTTGAGCCGACGCGCGATGCTGCCGGTGGGACCAAGGATGCTGGCGGGGGTGAGTGGCATTGGAGTGGTCGCGAGATGTATCGCGACTCGCAAATTATCTGATCGTCGCGTCAATCGTTCGCGGCTTCGTTAAATAGATTTATGTAACTGCGATAAGTAAAGCGGCGATTGCGCGTTTGGCCGGTCGTTTCTTCGAGTATCTGGCTCTCGACCATTCGCGCGACGAGATCGTTGGCAGCCGTGTACGTCGTTTCGATCAATTCTTGCACATCGCTGACCGAGACGATCGGATGTTCGTCTGACTCGACAAGACCGCTTCTTTGCGGACGTACATGTAGACAAACAGATCGGGATGGAGCAGCGTCTGAATCGAGCCGTCTAGCCGGCCCAAAGCTCGGTCGGCCTGCGAAAGCAGCACTTGCATTTCAGGACAAATGGCAATCGGCGGATCGGGCGGCAGCGGTACCGGAATGAATGCCCGATAATCATTAGGCTGCTTGACATATTTTCCGGCTCGATTGGGACTACTCATGATCGCAACTACCAGGGCTTCGCCAATCGACGCAGTGAATTCTTATTAACGACTGTCGGTAGTATGGAGCGAAATCAGGTCCATATTCAAGGCTGCCTTGAATATAGAAGCGAATCGCTCCCATATGTCACCCAGCCTGGAATATGGAATGCGCTATACCGCAGGTCGATGCAGCTCAATCACCCCCGCCTCGGGACTACTCGCCGTGGCGTAGAGCCGCTTGGGAATCCTTCCCGCCAAGAAACCAAGTCGGCCGGCGGCCATGGCGTGTCGCATGGCGTCGGCCATGAGCAAGGGGTCGTCGGCGTGGGCGATCGCCGTGTTGAGCAACACGCCATCGATGCCAAGTTCCATTGCAATGGCGACATCGCTGGCCGAGCCGACACCGGCGTCGACGATCACCGGGTAATCGGGGTCGTTTTCTTTCAAGTATTCGAGGCAAATGCGAATGTTGTTAGCATTGAGCACCCCTTGGCCCGAACCGATGGGACTACCCGCTGGCATGACGCTCGTCGCCCCGGCGTTCTTGAGTCGTCGGGCGAGCACCGGGTCGTCGCTCGAATAGACCAGCACCTGAAATCCGTCGGCGACGAGTCGCTCGGTCGCCGCCAGCGTTTCAATCGGATCGGGCAACAGCGTCCGCGTGTCGGCAAGGCACTCGAGCTTCACCCAATCGGCACCGGGGTTTTCGATCCCTTCGAGAATCTCGCGACCCAAGCGAGCGACGCGGACGGCGTCGTCGGCACAAAAACAGCCGGCCGTGTTCGGAAGAATCGTGTAGCGCCCGGTGTCGATCGCATCAAGCAGGTTCCGACCTTCAGCATCAACAAGCCGCTCGCGACGCACGGCAACAGTAATGCAATCGGTTCCCGAGCGATCGAGCGCGGCAGCCATTTGATCGTAGGACGCATACTTACCGGTGCCGACGATCAGCCGACTCTGCAGGGTATGTGTGCCGATGCGTAATGCGTTGGCGGAAGTGAGTGTCGCGTTCATAATTCATCGCCCATCGTTTCTCGCTCGCCATTACCCGCCGCCGACGAGTGTGACGATTTCGACGGCGTCTCCATCAACGAGCTCAACCTCCGCGTGTTTGGCTCGTCGCACTAGCTCGGTATTGCGTTCAACGGCCACAAGTTTAGGGTTAAGCTCAAGGGATGCGACAAGCTGAGCAATCGTCGTCGGCTCGCGTAGTTCGCGAGGTTTGCCGTTGAGTTGAATCTGCACGGGATTCTCGATCCAGGCTTCACTGGTCGCGAACGACGGTGGTGCGGAATTGTTTTATATCGAGCCGCTGGAACGTGCCGGTCTGAGGCTTGTTGGCCGCCATCATCGACGAGTTCCAAGGCATGATGTACGCGGCGACGGTGCCACTGGTGGCGTCGGCAATGTAAACAACCGACTGTGAAAGCTGAAACCCAGCGCGACCGCGCGGCATGTCGACCAACCCGGTGATCATCAGATACTTGGGGCTCCCGCCGCCGCCACCGCCAAAATCTTGAGCGATGTTGTACTGGAAGAAAGCGGTGAATTTGCCGGTCTGGCGGTTGATCACAGCCGCCTTCAAATCGCCGGTCAGGTAGTCGAGAAAATAGAGCGCTTCGACTCCCGCATCGACCATGCCTGTGGCGATCGAAAAGTTGTCGTGGTTTTCGGTCGCCGATGCATTGAGTTTGATGCTCGACCAGACTTCGGCCTGATCGTCCACCAGCAGCTCGTTGCCTTGCCGATAGTCGCTCAGGTTCCAGCTTGCGATGCCTCCTATTAATAAGCCAACGGCTAAGACAAACAGTGGATATCGTTGCAGCGAGGCCATGAGGGACTCTCCCCTGGGTGTGAAGTAACGAGTCGAATTAGGGGGGGCAAACTCGTTGCCCTCTACTGTAATCGTATCCAGCAGCCGATTTATTCGCCAGTCTGCCGAAACGCCTACTCATTGGGAGGTTCGGTTTCCTTCTCAGCCGACGGCATTGGTGCGTTGCCCTGCGAATCTGGGCTGGTTGCAGGGGCATTCTGTTTCGGGTCGCTCGCGGTGGGAATCGTCTCTGATGCGGGGGCTCCCGCGTCAAGCAGGTACAGCAGCGACACAACTTGGCCGTCGACAACCCGACGATAGTCACTTGCAATCGCCAAGTCCGAATGACTTATTCTCGATCGCAATATGTTGATATCGGCCTCGCTCGTTTCCATTTGGTCGACCACCAACCGGCTGTCGAGCCGAGTGACGACTTGGCGGCGGCCATCGACGATTGCCGGCACCGAGGCGAGCGTCGAGACAACAGTTCCCTTGTCGTCAACGAACTCAATCTGTCCGGCCCGAATCACATCGACTGACAACAGATCTTTTCCGGCAGTCATCGAGCGATCGAATCGCTCGTGCCCCAGCACGGCAATCGTATTGCCAGTGCTGTCAGCGACCAGCAGGCTTTCGCTTTGGATACGCTGACTGGCGGTCGTCTTGATAATCTTGTCGCGAAGCGCCACTCCCAGTGCCATGAACAGAAGCGGATAAATGATCCATCGTTCGCGGTCGCTCATTCGGATTGGTCCTCTTGCTTTTCGTCGGTTACGTCGGGTGGCTCGGGAAGTTGCAAATCGACTGGCGAAAAATAGAGCAACCCAAATCGAGGATCCGCCCCCGATTCTTTGAGCCGAAACCCAGCGGATTTCTGTTCGCCTTCGAAGGTGATTTCAAAACGTCGCTTTTCTTGCTCGTCGTCTGGCGTACGGCGCAAGCGAGTAATTTCGACCAGCGCGCCGTTGGGTCGCGTCTCGATGATCTGCCACGTTCCAGCGAGCGACGTCGCTTCGCCAACGAGTTGCATCGTCACTTTGCCGCGGGCCGCAAACTCGATGAGAATCGCAAAGTCGAGCGACTCGAGGTCACTGGGCGGAGCGGGCTTCGTCTCAGCCTGTTCTTCGATATCGGCCGCCAGCGATTGCCCGTCGGCCGGCTGCTTGGCTGTGGATTTTTCCCGCTCTTTCTCGCGGGCAAGCTGTGCGGAACGCGAATCGGGTACACCACGCCAAGTGCCTTCGAGGCGCGCTGTCGTTGTCTGCTGACAGCCGACAACAACGACAGCGATCATCAATAGTACGGACAGGCAAGCTATCTTCACGGCGGTATTTTGCTTCGACGGGGCGACTTGGCGAGACTGTTAAGTCTAATTCGGTCAGCGATGCAGGGCGAGGTGCCAGACGAACAATAGCCGGTCGTCGCCGATCAACCCGTTAAACCAGTGACCACGGGTCGCGCATTGAGGGGATTAATTGGTCGTTGATTTTGACACTCGTCGACTTTTCTTGCTTCGGGTCCCACGCGAAAGGCTGGCCTGCGCGGATGGCGAGGTTGTTGAGATGACAAACCGACGACGTGCGATGTCCGGCTTCGGCCGACGCAACCGGCGTGGCTTCGCCTCGGATCGAATCCAACCAATTTGTGCGGTGAGCAGCATAGGCATCGATCGGCTTCAAGTCGAAGCCGTCGAGCAACGACGCCGGTTTGGCGGTCAGACCACATCCGTGAACGGCGATATCGAGCGAGCCCTCGGAACCGAAAAGAGTGAGCCCGCGTGGCTCGCGATTGTTGCCAACCATCACCAAACCATCGCGATAGACATTCTCGAATTGGAAAGTAATGTAGGTATCAAAAAAGTCACCCTTCGGATGCTTGCCGGTGGCATTCACTTGGTGGGGCCCTGTATCATCGAGGTCGAGCAGATATCTCGCAAGATCGATGACGTGTGCCCCACGGTCGGTCATTTCGCCACCACCAAACTCTGAGTGAAAGCGCCACCAAAAGTGACATCGCCTTGAATTGAACGGAATCGCGGGTGTGTGACCGAGCCAAAAGTCGTAGTCCAGTGCCGGGGGTGGATCGCTGTTGGCCGGCGGCGAAGTGAAATTCTCGACTTCTTGTAAGTGGGCTTCAGAATTGGGCAAGCGGATTTCGACTCGATCAATAGTCCCCAGCCGCCCTTCGCTGACAAGCTGTTTCGCGATTTTGGCCCCGCGGTTCGATCGCTCGTGCGAACCGGTCTGCAAGACAACACCCGCCTGCTTCACGGCGTCGGCAACGGCTCGCCCTTCACCAATCGAATTGGCCAATGGCTTCTCGCAATAAATATGTTTGCCTGCGCGGGCGGCCGCGATCGACACCAGGGCGTGCCAATGATCGGGTGTGGCGACGAGCACCGCATCGACATCGTCGCGGCCGACGACCTCGCGAAAGTCGGCCGCCAGCAGCGCATTCGGTGCCCGATTGATTACTCCTTCGAGGTGACCACGATCGACATCGCAAATTGCGACAACGCCGACGTCAGCACGACGGGCAAACCAGTTAAGGTGTTTGTTACCCATTCCGCCACAGCCGACAATTGCCAACTGTAACTTTGAGTTGGGCGATGCCGCGCGGGCTGCCCGAGTGGTTAATCCACTAAGCACTGTGCCGGTGGCCGCGACGCCTTTGAGGAATCCACGCCGATCGGTCGCGCGCTGGCGAAATTTGTCTTTCATGATGGTGGCCCACTGCTGTATGAATCAAGGGAATTAAACGATTCTAGACTTCAAGCGACTCGAGGTGTGTCGACCATTGAATGTTGTCGTTGTGCGAATGTGTGAACCCAATACTTCGTTCGTAGTCGACGAGTTGCTTGTGACGAAACGCCACGATGTAGGTCCGCCGCCAACGATCCGATCCGTTGCCAGGCGAACCATGCAGGACTCGCTCGTTGTGGACGCTTACGCTGCCACGTTTGACTGGCAACTCGACGACCCGATCGTTTTCGCCTAGCTCGGCGGCCAGCGTGTGAGACTCTTCCCGCTCGTTGAGCCCCGCGCTCGCACGCAGCATCGGCCGGTGGGGGCGCAGTCGCGGTTCGCGGTGGGAACCGGGAACCACTTGCAAACAGCCATTCTCACTATCGGCATCGTCGAGTGCCAACGACACTGTGGCCGTGAGTGTGTCGAACTGGGGAGTCGACGGCCAGTAGCCAAGGTCTTGATGCCACGCAAACTGGGCCCCCCCTTTCTTGGGCCGCTTCGCGAGGAATTGGTCGTAGTCGAGCGCGGCGGTGTCGCCCAACAGTTGGCGAGCAATCGAAGCCGCGCGGCGTTCATAGATGTTGTCTTGAAGCTCGGGCAAATAGACGCGCGGTAGCACCGCATTGACAATCTGAAAGTCCTCGAACGCCCGCGTGTAGGGACCGCTCATGTCACAAAAGTCACGCCCCATGCCAGCAACATCGCCTTGCATGAACTGCTGGTAGATCGCCTCGATAGGAGCAAGCTCGGCTTCGCTGACGACATTCTCGACGACAATGTAGCCATCGCGATGAAACGCCTCGATTTGTTCGGGTGATAGGTAATACTCGTCGCCGTCGACACCGACTGTCGGTAGGCTGTTCTTCACCATGACTGTGTCCTTCGATTACGCTGCTTGAAC
>JBGSWC010000134.1:0-4871 GCA_041752635.1 Pirellulales bacterium
GCGGTGATCACGCACCGCCACTGGCGGTTTGAAAATAGCCAACAGTTAGCGGCTGTCCGTGGTGGTTAGGTGAATTGTCCCCGTTGGTAGGCTTGTCTGCTAGTCCAATGAGGTGGGCAAACGGTTTCCTTTTGCTTAAAATGGAACGTGACCGTCGGCGCCTGTTATTTGCCACACGATCACTCCTCCCGCCTTGTGTTCCTCTATTCCCGCCGGAAACAAATTCATGTCGCCGACGTTCAACGCGCGTTGGGCCTGCCCTCTCTTGTTATTGCTTGCCATGACACTCGTCGGCTGCAACAATTCCGCTCCCGCGTCCAGCACAGCAGCGCGCGAAAATGCTGCCGTCAAAGAAGTGGCCGTCGTGCTGGCACGTGTCGAATCCTGGCCGCAAACGATTCGCATGCAAGGAAGCCTGCTCGCTTACGAAGATGCCGTGATCGGTTCGAAGCTTGCCGGCCGCGTGGCCGAGGTGGCCGTCGATCTTGGTTCAGTCATCCGCAAAGGCGAAGTGCTCGTCAAACTCGTGCGCAGCGAACTCGATCTCCGCGTCGGACTCGCCGAGGCTCAATTGCAGCAGGCCTGCGCCACCATCGGCATGACACCCGCCGAAGACGAAACACGGTTTGATCCCACCACGGCTCCGGGCGTCAACATGGAACAGGCGCTTGTGAGTGAAGCGCAAAGTACGGTCAATCGCGCACAGCAACTCTTGAGCTCTCGTGCCGTGACCGAACAGGAATTCGATACGATGGTTGCTCAACTCAAAGCTGCCCAAGCCCGCTACAACGCGGCCGTGAATATGGTGGGCGAACAGATCTCAATGATCGGCGTTCGCCGCAAAGAACTCGCGCTCGCCAAGCAAATGGTCACAGATTCCGAAGTCGTCGCGCCGTTCGATGGCGTGGTCGGTGAACGGCTTGTCTCGCCCGGCGAGTTCGTCGCCGCAGGACAGGCAGTCGTCACGCTGGTCCGCGCCGACGTGTTGCGCTTCACCGCCGGCATTCCTGAAAGCCGCGCCGCTGAAATTCATGTCGGTCAGCAACTGCAAATCAAGTCGGGCATGAACATACCCGCCGCGATCAATACAAAACTTTCTCGCGTGAGTCCCACGGTCATGCAAGCGACGCGCTCGATCCTGATCGAAGCCGACGTGCCGAATCCCACGCTTGAACTTCAAGCAGGTCTGTTTGCCGAAGCCGAAGTGGTGTTCGATCCGGATGCCCAAGCGCTCGTCGTGCCGTTCACGGCTGTGAGTCGTTTTGCCGGCGTGCAAAAGGTGTGGATCGTTGAGGAGGGCATGGCGAAACAACAAACGATCCGTACCGGTCGTGAAGAAGCGGATCGTGTGGAAATCTTGGAAGGGCTCGTTGACGGAGCGATGGTGGTACTCAACGCAAGCGAAGGACACGATGGGCCAATCATTGTGCGCGAAGGATACTCCGAAGCCACGCCGCGCGAGGAATCGCCCCAAAAGACTTCGGCAGTCCTTCAAAGTACCTTTAGAAACATGAACTAACTCAAATCAGCCGCGACCATACATGGTCGCTGGTCCCGCCTGGAGTCCTTGCGTGCAGTGGTTAGCTCGAGTTTGTGTCGAACGCCCCGTCTTCGCCTTGATGTTAATCTTGGCGGTCGTGGTTGCCGGAGCGACTTCTTACAACAACTTGGGAATCGATCGTTTCCCCAACATCGACCTGCCGACCATCCGCCTGCAAACGGTTTATCCTGGCGCTGCTTCGGCAGAAGTGGAATCCGAAGTCACCCAGCCGTTGGAAGACGCAGTGGCCACGGTGGCTGGTCTCGATGAATTGCGATCGATTTCGACCGATGGCGTTTCGATGCTGTTGCTCACATTTCGTCTCGATCAAAACATCAACGTCGCCGCCCAGGATGTCCGCGACGCGATCTCAGCGATTATGAATCGCTTGCCTCCCGACATCGACCCGCCTGTGGTGCAGAAGCAAGACCTCGACGCTTCGCCGATTATGTCGATTGCCGTCTCGGGGCCACGTGATACCCGCGAGTTGTATTTCATGGCGGATCGCTATGTGAAAAGTACGATTGAGTCGGCCCGAGGTGTGGGCCAGGTGATTATTGAAGGAGCCGTCGAGCGCGCGATTCAGGTGAACATCAATGCCGACAAGCTCGCTGCTTATCGGCTGTCGATCATGCAGGTGCACGATGCGATCGTCGCGCAAAACGCTGAAGTGCCCGGTGGACGGGTCGATGCCGGGTATCGTGAATTGAGCCTGCGTACGCTCGGTCGCATGCCCGAGTCACGGGACTTCAACAATCTCGTAGTGTCGACTGTCGACAACGTGCCCGTGAGGATTCGCGATTTAGGGGATGCAGTCGATTACACCAAGGAGCGCCGTACGATGGCGCGATTTAATGGCGAGCCCGCGGTCATCCTCTTGGTGCAGCGCCAGTCGGGTATGAACACGGTCGAAGTGATCGACGCGGTAAAGACACGTCTCGCGACGGCTCGCAAGTTGCTACCCCCCGATATTAAGGTCGAAGTCTTGCAGGATCAATCGCGTTATATCCGCGCTGCGTTGCACGAAATTAAAAGTCATTTGGTTTCCGGCAGTCTGATGGCGAGCGTGATTGTCCTTCTGTTTATGAGGTCCTGGCGGTCGACGATCATCGCCGCAGTCGCCATTCCGACTTCAATCGTCGGGGCGTTCGCGGTAATGAAGGCGATGGACTTCACCATGAACAACGTCACGATGCTGGCCCTCGTGCTGATGGTCGGAGTGGTGATCGACGACGCGATCATTGTGCTCGAGAATATCTTCCGCGTGATCGAAGAAAAAGGGCTCTCCGCGCACGACGCAGCGATTGAAGGGACTCGCGAAATTGGCTTGGCCGTACTTGCCACGACGTTGTCGCTCGTGATCGTGTTCTTGCCGGTGTCTTTTCTCTCGAGTGTCACGGGCCGACTGCTGTATGAATTTGGCATTACGGCGAGTGTGGCGGTGTTGATTTCGATGCTTGTGAGTTTTTCGCTCACGCCGATGATGTGCAGCCGCATGCTGAAGTCCGAGCAGCCGTCAAAAGTCGCCGACCCAAGTAAACCGCGTCCTGCTTCACGCCGTGGTTTTTATCGCCTTATTGAAGGCCCCTATATGTTTCTGTTGGGTCAGTCGCTTCGATGGAGGTGGATTGTCGTCGGGATTGTGATTCTCACAATCGCCGCGAATGTGCCCCTCTATCACATGGTAAAGCAAGATTACATACCCACCGATGTCGATGAGGCAGAGTTTGAAGCTCGCATCGGTGCCCCTGAGGGAGTGAGCATCACTTCGATGGAAGAGATTATCAATGCCATCGAACCCGAGGTGCTGAAAATACCTGGTATCACCAATGTGCTCACAACAGTCGGCGGTGGAGGCGGCATGCGCGGTACAAGCTCAGCCAGCATGTATATCCGTCTTGAAGATATCGAAACACGGAGCTTCTCGTGGAAGAGGTTGGCCAAGGCCCTCTGGGCTGGTGAACCCGGACAAGCATGGGCGGGCAATTTTAATCAGCGGGACAAAATGCGCGAGGTCCGTCAGATCATTGCCCGATATCCCGACCTGCGCGCGTCGATTCGCAATCTCACGTCGTTTCGCCAAGGGGCACCGGTGGATATCGACTTTGTAGTCACCGGGCCGGGTTTACAGAACTTGGCCGACTTTAGTCAAAAACTTGCCGAGAAAGTTTCTGCGCTACCGGGCATCGTAGACGTTGATACGACGCTCCGCATGGACAAACCCAATTTGCTCGCTCACATCGACCGCGAGCGAGCCGCCGCACTGGGCGTCGACGTCCAGGAAATTGCCGACACGCTGCGGATCTCGGTCGGCGGTGACGATCGGGTTTCGCGATTCTACGATAATAAGGATGACGACGCCTACGACGTGGAACTGCGACTCGTCGGTGTGGACCGAGGCGATACGCAGTCGATCTCGCAACTTTACATTCGAGCCATGCCGCCCGCGATCGCGAGCGCAGCTCCCCTGGAACTCACAGGAGTGCCGTTGATTTCAGGCCTCGGTTTCGATGGTCGCTCGAATCCCTTAACGCGCATCGACAACGTCGTGTCGTTTGAAGAAACGCTGAGCCCCGCGCGCATCGACAGGCTCGACCGTCAGCGGATGTCCGCCGTGCGAGCCAACCTCGGGGCGGGCTATGCTTTGGCCGACCGCATCGCCGCCGTACAAAATGCCGCCGAGGAACTTGGCTTGCCCCCAGGTTACTCGACGCGAGTGATGGGCCGGGCCAAGGAACTCGAAAAGACATTGCAAGAATTTATCTGGACCTGTGCACTGTCGTTTGTCTGCATGTATATCGTGCTCGCGGCTCAGTACGAGCACCTGATCCACCCGATCACGATTCTCTTGTCGCTCCCGATCGCTGTGCCGTTCGGACTGTTAAGCCTGTGGATCGGCGGAGAAACACTAAACCTCTATTCGGCCCTCGGGATTCTGGTCCTTTTTGGCATGGTCAAAAAGGCGTCGATCTTGCAGGTCGATCACATCAACCAATTGCGCGCCACCGGCATGCCCCGCGAACAAGCCATCCTCGAAGGCAACCGCGATCGCCTCCGCCCCATTCTCATGACCGCGGTCTCCTTCATCGCCGGCATGATTCCGCTATTGATTGCCACCGGCCCCGGCGCCGAAGAGCGCCGCTCGATCGCTGTGCTGGTAGTGGGCGGCATGGCACTCTCGCTGTTGCTCACGCTACTTGCCGTGCCGGTGATTTATTCCGTGCTAGATGACCTGAGCGAGAAATTTCGGCGGAAGCGTGCGGCGTAGTTTTTCTTGCATGTGCGACACGTTAGCCGCGACGCAAAGCCGAGTACTGCTCGGCGTAGCGGA
>JBGSWC010000135.1:0-15867 GCA_041752635.1 Pirellulales bacterium
GTGTTCGAGCACGCTGACAAACTGATGGGCGATGCGAGGTTCGAAGTAGTTGGCATAGGTGTCGACGAAGTAGGCGACTTTGTGAGTCGCTTCGCTCGGGAGTAGTTCGAGCCGTCGCCGCGCGACTTGCCGCATGAATGATTTGCGGGCGTAACGTGGCAGGACTCGCCCAGGCGCGATGCCGAATAGCTTGTCGAGCAACCATCGCGCCCGGGGGCTGCCGAGAATTCGATTCACGGTCCGCGGCGTGGCGCTTGCCCAGCCGCTCACACGATCGATGTTGGCCATAAACCAGTCGTGCACGGTCAGCCCGTTGGTCCTGACGTAGCTCGCTTTTGCTTCGGCGACGAGCTGAGGGATATCGACCTGGGCGGGGCACTCGACCCGGCACATATGGCAATGGACACACAGATCGACGGTTTTCTTAAATTCACTGTCGGCAATCGCTTCGGGGGGGAGCTCACCAGTTGCGACCGCGCGCAGCAAGTTGGCTTTTGCCCTTGGCGACGCTTCTTCGCTCGGCGCGATGCGATTGGTGGGACACATCCGCGAATTCTCGTCGCGTGTCCGACACGCGGCACAGCCGTTACAGGCGCGGGCGGCCTGGGCGAGTTGGGGCAGTTCCCACCCGTAAGTCGGTTGCAGCAATGCGACAGTCTGATCACCTGCATCGGGCGCGACAATGTGCCTCAAGTTATGGGTCATTCTCATTCCGGGAAGCGGAATAATCTTGCCCGGATTGAGTATCCCCAGCGGATCGAACATTCGTTTCAATTCGCGAAACACATTCATCAGCGGTCCGTATTGCCGCGACAAGAAGGGGGTACGGCTCAGCCCGTCGCCGTGCTCGCCACTCACGGTGCCACCGAGCAACCACACTTTTTCGTAGAGCTCGCTGGCGAGCGTCTCCATTCGCTGCACATCGGCGGGATTGGTCAAGTCGAGCAACGGCCGCACGTGCAACTGCCCGTGTCCGACGTGTCCGAACAGGCTCGCGGTAACCGATTCGCGTTTGAGCGTGTTTTGTAGATGTTTTAAGAAGACTGGCAGCGCATGGACGGGGACGGCGATGTCTTCGATGCAAGGAATCGCGCGACGGCGACCTTGCAATCGGTACAGCGTCGGCACGAACCGGCGGGCGAGATTCCAAAACAACCCCACTTCGGCCTCGTCGTGGGCAATGTGAGCCCCCGCGGCGAGTCGCGAGTCGATCGTGGCGACTCGTACCATCTGCTGCAAACGATCGGCGACCTCTCGTTCGTTGTCGCCACTCTGCTCGACCAACAGCACGGCCTCGGCCGCTTGAGGGATGAGCAACTCGTAGCGGACATCGCTCTCGCGAGCGAGGCTCAAATGCCGTCGATCCATGAGGTCACACGCGCTCGGCTCGAGTGGCAATAGCCGCTCGACACAATGGGCTGCTTTGTCGAGACTATCGAATACCAGCAGGGCGCAGTGCTGATGCGCCGGCAGTCGCTGGGTATCGACTGTAATCTCGCTGATTAGTCCGAGCGTCCCTTCGCTGCCGACCATCAATCGCGCCAGATCGACTTGTCCGTCGACCATCGTCTGATCGAGGGCATAGCCACTGCGGTTGACCAGACTCTTCGGTTTGGCGCCGGCGATTGTTGTGCAGTGATGGGCGACGAGGTCGGCAACGCCGGCGGCCAAACGACCTACATGCTCCGACTCACCGTCGCGACTTATTTGAGGATCGTGTTGCGATAGTTCGACAATTTCTCCATCGGCCAGCACCACTTGCATACTGCGGACGTGATTGTGGAAGCTCCCGAACCGCAGCCATCGGCTGCCAGCAGCATCGACGCTGGTGCTGCCCCCCATGGTCGTTACTTCGGTCGTTGCCGGGTCAGGGCCGAACACGCGACCATGCTCGGCCAACTGTCGGTTTAGCTCTCCGTGTACCACGCCGGCTTGCACACGAACGGTATCGACTGCGACGGTTACCACGCGGCGCATGTAACGCGAAAAGTCGATCACAATGCCGGTTCCCAACGACTCGCCCGCCAGGCCCGACCCGGCTCCCCTCGCGTGGATCGGCAACTGGTTGGCGGCGGCATAGCGGACAACCGCCGCGACATCGTCGACCCCTCGGGGCCGCACGACACATTGTGGCCGGATTTCGTAGATGCTCGCGTCGCAGGCGTACATTTGCAGCGAAACATCGTCGCACAGCACATCGCCATTCACTTGGCCACGCAAATCCTCGGCAATGCGAAGTTGCTCGGCTTCCATGATCAATGACTTTGGTTTGCGTAACGAAAAGGGCGACGGGACACATCGCCTTGGCTACATTTTGTTGTTGCCGTAGATGAGGGTCATGACTTCGCTGCGGCTCGATAGATTGCTGCGGAACAACCCCTTCATGGCCGAAGTTACACACACGCTGCCCGGTTTGCGAATGCCGCGCATCGTCATGCAGCTATGCGTCGCTTCGATCACCACGGCAACGCCGCGTACATCGAGTTCCTCGATCAACAGGTCGGCAATCGTTTCGGTCATGCGTTCCTGCACCTGTGGCCGCCGCGAGACGACTTCGACCACACGAGCGAGCTTGCTCAGACCGACAACTCGACCATTCGGCACATAGCCAACGTGGGCCTTACCGTGAAATGGCAGCATGTGGTGTTCGCACATGCTGTTGAAACTAATATCGCGGACAAGCACCATTTCGTCGTATTTTTCGGTAAAAAACTTTTGCAGATGGACGGCCGGATTGTCGTGAAGCCCACTGAACATCTCGGCATACATGCGGGCGACCCGCGCGGGGGTCTCGAGCAATCCTTCACGGTCGGGGTCTTCGCCCACGGCAGCCAGAATCTCGCGGACCGCACGCTCGATGCGGGGTAGGTCGACGGGGGGGTAGTTGGTCGTTGGTGTCTCGTCCGATTCGCCATCGAGCGAACCTGTTTCTCGCGAAGCGCTCACGCAATCACTCTCCTGTGCAAAAAATGGGGCGGCTCGGTTTTTGCTGCCCCACCTATTATGAATATACGCAGCCCGTTGCCGATAGCCCAAAGGCGTTCCACCAAGACAACACTGCCTTGGCATCAGTTGTTGCTGAAGGGTGGGGGAAACAATCCTCGATCGCTGTCGCCTGCGGTGGACTCATTGGCCGAGTCGAGTAGGGCGTCGAGCAGTATTTGCGCTCGCGTCGTCACGCACGTTTCCATCAGCAACGATTGTTTCAGCTCATTGGGCAGCGGCAACGCGTAACCGATGAGGTCGGTCAACATCGACAACGGCATGCCCGTACTCAGTAGTTTGTTGAGCGAGTCGCTTGCTTCGACACTCGAAATGTAACGTTGAAATTGCGCGACCAGCGCTTGGCCCAACTGCTCACTGACGGGATTCAGGGCCGGTTCGAGATCGTCGGCAAGTTGCACACGAGCTTGGCGAAACGACCGCACGGGGTCGAGTTCCTCGATAATCCTCACTCGACTCAATCCGACCAGCAGCAAATTATAGCGGCCATCGGCCAGCCTGGTGTGGGCCACGACTTTTCCCAGACAGGCCCACGGAACGAGCTTCGGCCGACTCGCGTACTCGATTTCCCAGCCGGGTGCCAACAGGGCCATGGCGATCAGTCCATCGCCGGCAATCGCATCTTCGAGCATTTCGCGATAACGCTGCTCGAAGATATGCAACGGCTGCATCACGTGCGGAAAGACCACTAAATTTGGCACCGGAAACAGGCGTGCAACTCCGCTGAACGATTCTCGATCGAAGTTAAGATGATCGGGATCCCAAGAAGGCATGTTGCGGTGGCAGCGAAAAAGTGAACGCATTCGGCCATCAAAACACGCGTCTCGCCGTCCGTCGGTAAGAGTTTGATAGCCACTGCCCGATTATAGAGACGAATCGCAGATTGGTAGTCGAACGACGGGTGCAATCCGCCAGAAACGGGGCAATTGCCAGCAATTCGCGGCATCGCGCCTAAAAAATCTCCCAAATTCCCTAGAGCCACGCGCGGTCGATGGTCGACAAAACCCATCAGACAGAGTTGCGTAACGTTGCGCTTACGCGCCGCAGCTACTTCGTCACCACCACGGTATTGAGAACGACTGCCATGGCCACTCGTCTGTTGCTAGTTGCTGCTTTGCTACTTCCGCTCGCTAGCCTTGGGTGTCGTGCCTGCCAAAGCTGTTACGATAACTCGAGTCCACTCGCGGGCAACGCTTGCGGTTGCAATACCTGTGGTAGCGGTCGCTCGGGTTCGGCCATCAGCGGCGGTGCGACCCATGTTCAATACGGCGACCCGGTCTACAGCGAAGGCCAAATCATGGGCTCGCCCGAAATAGTCATGCCGGCGAACTAGCTCAATCAGCTTCTGATGTTGGAACTGCTAAGGTCGACCAAACCGGCGATTGAAGATTTCCGGATCAAATTCATCGCGGACGGGTGCTGGCCCGCCGATTTGAGTCGGAGCCATTTTCACAGTCGGCTGTTCGCCCACTTCCCAAAAGTGAGCCGACTCGTCGGGGTTCGGTGGCGTAGCTCCGCCCATCGAGGGGGGCCCGTCGAGGTAGGCCGAGGGTGGCAGCAAGTCATCGTCGGGCAAGGCTTGCGGTAGGTACGCCGGCACAACGGGTGAGGCTGGCGTGACGCCCGCGACGAGATTTGCCCAGTCGACCATTTTATCGAAGAGCGGTTCTTTTCGTCCGCGAAACACGGGACCGGGTAAATCACCGTGAGCTGCCGCCGGAACGACCAGCAACGGGCTGGCGAGCGAGTTCTGTCGATCGACCTGCGAGAGCGTTGCCTGCAAGTTACGTAGCGTCGAACGGCGGTTGGCCATTCCATGGACCAAATCGCGATTGAGGCGAAACTCGCCCGCCGCGTCACCGGCATGGCAGCCCGCTGTACCGCAGTTATGGACGACGATCGGCTGAATGTTTCGTGTGAACCGTTCGATGACCTCTGGATCGAGACTCGCCGCTAAACGCTCTAGCTCGGCCAATTCCTGGTTTTCGGCGACCGACGTCACGGCGGGCGACACCGGCTCGGGTGTCGCCGGCTGGTTCATACGCCGAATCGCGGCAGCCATGCGTGCTTGCAGCTCGGGGAGTGCCCGGTGGTCGGGGTGGCGGGTTCGCGCGTCGTTAATTTCGCGAGCCGCCTGGGGCAACATATCGTTCCGCAAACACCACTCGGCGAGTGCCGCGTGGCCGTCGGCCGAGGGGTGGACCATTGCCTGGCGACGTAATTCGTAGGCCTCGACCCGCGAATTGCCTATCTGTTCGACGTCGCGACGTGCGAGCCGCAGTTGCGATGTTCCGGTGTCGATTAGCACTTGGTCTCCCAGCACCTCGGTTCGTCCTTCTAGCAAATTGCCGTTGCGCAGCACGACCACCTCGCCGAGCGAGTCTGTCGCGGCTGAAAAAAGCCCCAACATGCAGGTCAAACTAACGAAAAATCGAACCATGAGCCAACCTTTAGCCGATCCCTTGGCCGAGCGTCAAGGCTAGTGACGGTGGCAGCCAGCAGTTATCCTGAGCAGAGTAGCGGTGGCATCCGGCCGCCGCTACCTTGCGGCACGAACGAGATGAAACACAACCAGCAACGCATCCTCTACAGCGGCAATGTGCAAGGCGTTGGCTTCCGCGCGACCTGCCAGCAGATTGCCCGACGGTACGCGGTCACTGGCTACGTTCGCAACTTGCCTGCTGGCGATGTTGAACTCATCGCCCAAGGCGAGCGTAGCGAATTGGATGCACTGCTGTCAGACATCCGCTCGCGGATGAGCGACTATATCACGCACGAAACAGCGCGCGACTGTCCCCACACTAAAAACTTCAAGAGCTTCGAGATTCGATACTGATGATCTTACTCCCGCTCGCTACTTTGCAATTGTGGATCACACCCGTTTGGCTCGTCGCTGTCGGAGCGACCGTGGGGTCCATCTTGTTGTTGCTCTTATGGGGCATCGTTTTCTTGTGCAATCGACGTGTCGGAACGCGCCTTTACGAACAGGTGACCGAGGGCATCCTGCTGCAAGTTGGTTATTTGCTGATCGCGCTAGCGGCGATTGCCGTGTTGGCCGCTCCGACCATGCCGGTCGCATCGACTTGGGATGCGATCACACGATTGGGAACGGTCAACACGGCCACCGCCACAATGACCGTGCCGGCGAACACCGAAGACGAGAAGGTCGCGATTGCGTTCCGCGCCGACGAGCTCACCTCATACTCCGTCACCAGCGATCGAGACGTGCGGATTTCGGTCCAGCCCGACGTCAATCTCGACCGCCCCAATCTGATGATCGATGGCGGACCAGAGCCTTATCTGTGGACCCCAGACAGCAAGTTTGTGCGTGCGTTCCAGGGCGAAATCAGCGCACTATTCGTCTCGAACTTCTCCGACGCACCGGCGAAGGTGACGCTCAAATTCGTTAGCGATGTCGCGATGCCCGAGGTCCATCACCTGCCTATCATCGCGGCCAGTGTCGTGGGTTTCTATGTGCTCTACCTGCTGGTGCAAAACTTGTTGCCCGGAGTCGGTAACATCGCCGTTGCGACGGGTAAGGAAGCGATTAGTCAACCCCTTTATCTGCTGCTCTTGGCGATTGGCTTCTTCGCGATGGTCGCGTTCATCTATATTCCGTACAACACGTTCGGCGAAGACGTAAAGATGCTCAAAGACTCGGGCCTAACCACCATCATGGTGCTCGGCATCATCTTCGCCCTCTGGACTAGCAGCACCAGCATCGCCGACGAAATCGACGGCAAAACGGCCCTCACGCTCCTCTCGAAACCGATCAGCCGACGGCAGTTCATTATCGGCAAATTTTTCGGCATCGTTTGGCCGCTCGCGCTCATGTTCATCGTGCTGGGAGCGGTGCTGCTAATCGTCGTTTCTTACAAGTGCGTTTACGATGCCCGCGAAACAAGCAACCCCACACCCGACTGGCAGTATTGCTATAGCACGATGATCAGCACCGTCCCGGGCCTTGTGCTCAATTTCCTCGAAGCGGTCGTGCTGACTGCCATCAGCGTCGCTATCAGCACCCGATTGTCGATGTTACCGAACCTGATTATCTGTGGGTCGATCTACGTGATTGGCAATTTGGTGCCCCAAATCGTCAACGCCGCCGACGCCGAAGACCTGGCCTTCGTCCAGTTCACCGGCAACTTTATCGCGGTGCTACTGCCGATGCTGCACGTCTTCAACATCGGCCCAGCGATCGCGGGTGGCAAAGAGGTGCCGTATGAGTATCTCGGGTTCGCGCTGCTGTACGCGGTCATCTATAGTACCGCGGCGATGCTGTTGGCGCTGTTTCTCTTCGAGGATCGCGATTTGGCGTGAGCAACGCAATTTAGGCGCAAGCGAGCGTCGCCCCGATTTCATTTCAAGAACGGGTTGTAGACTTTCACTCCCGCGTGGCGAAAGTCAACAGCATTTCGCGTGACAACAGTAAGTTCATGATGCAACGCTGTCGCGGCAACCATGCTGTCCGTGACTGGCATTGGCTTACCCTTTTTCTTCAATTGGACGAGCAATTGTGCCCATGTGAGCGCGACGTTCGCATCGAATTCGAGTACGTGAAAAGTCGCCAAGCTGAACTCGAACCATTTCGCTAACCGACTTCTTCTATGACCAGGCGTAAGCTGCAATATGCCGAATTGCACTTCACCGAGAACAACCGAATTGAGAACGGATTCGGGCTCGTGAGCACGCAACCAGTCGACCGCGACCCTATTGGGTGTTGGCTTCATTGGTTCGCTGACTACGTTGGCGTCGAGAAGATATTTCACAATAGCGGATTCGCTATCGCATCGGTTAATTCAGAGGGCACCCTCTCAAACCAACCCTTTTCAGGGCAAGATTCCAGCCAATCAACAAGCCCGACCACACCCTGTTGCGGAACCCGTTTAAGCAAGTATTCCCCCGCATCGACCCGTTCAACAACAAATTCTTGACCGGTCTCAATACGATCCTGCTTCCGCAATTCGGCGGGGAGAACAATTTGGCCTTTAGATGATATTTTCGTTGTCATAAAAGTAAGATAGCGTCTTACTTGCCGAAAGTCAAGTTTGCATTTCTGATTGATCTAAACCTCCCATAGGGTTTGCTGCAAAACGCTCTCCCAACATCGAAAGCAGCGGAAACACCACGCTGGGAAGCGCATTTTCTTCTCCACCTTCATCCACTAACGAAGTCACTAGCCCTCGAAGTTCCTCAGGTGCATCGTCTCGCCGGTTGTTCACATTCAACCCAACCCCGATCACCGCCAATCTTTCCCCGCTAGCGGCGACGAGCGTTTCGATGAGCACTCCGGCAATCTTTCGCTCGCCCACGTAAACATCGTTCGGCGGTTTCACCCGCACCTCCGTTGCCATGAGTGGCGCGATTGCCGCGCGGACCGCTTCGGCGACCGCTAGCGACAGAGTCCCATCAGCATGCGCATCGGGGCCGAATTTGGCAACTTCGACGAGCAAACTAAACGTCAGCGAGCCCACACTCGACCACCAACTGTTGCTCCCTTGACCCCGTCCAGCCGTTTGCTCGTGTGCGACCACCAGCCACGGCAATTGCTTATAGTCGAGTTCAGGCGAGCGTGCCGCTTCGCGGAGGAATGTGTTGGTCGATGGCAGTGTCGCGAACATTTCGCAGCGACGGACAAACGTCTCGCGAACAATTTCACCAGCGCTAAGGTGGCTGTCGCTCACGCCTATTTCTCGCTCGTGAGGGTGTCGAACTGAACTCGCGAGCTGTCGGAGTCACTTTCGTCGTCGGGCGCCTGGCGGGCCGGGAACTCCAGCACAAACAGGCTCCCCTCACCTGGCGTGCTCTCGACTCGAATGTCTCCTCCGTGTTCTTGCAGAATCTTACGACTCACGGGCAATCCAAGCCCCGTGCCGCGTCCCCCCTTGTGTGACACGAACACGGTGAAGATCGACTCAATGTCGTCGGCGGCAATACCAACACCCGTGTCGCGGACACGGATTTCGGCCATCTTATTATCGACCAGTGCCGTGCTCACCGAAACAACGGCCGGGTTGCGTTCGCCGCGGGCTTCGGTATCACCGTCGCAGGCGTCAATGGCGTTGGTCACGACGTTGAGCACCGCACGGTGAATCGCCTCGGGATCGAACAGCAAGGTCGGCAGGTCATCGCAGGGTTGCCACTGTAGCTTGACGTGCAATTCGTTGGCCCGCGTCTGCATCAGCTCGACGACTTCTTCGACGACAGCGTTCAGCTCGCCCGGTTCGGGATCGGGCTCACGTTCTTTACTGAAGGTCAGCATATCCATCACGAGCCCGCTGATCCGCTCTTGATTGCGTTCGACGATCTTCCAGCCTTTCTGCATGGTGTCCATCGCCTTGGCGGCCGCTTCGCGGTCGAGCGTTTCGCCCGCAATCGCGCCGGCGTGGTCTTGCATGCCCAGTTCGATCAGATAACTCCCGCCACGAACGCCTTGCAGAATGTTTTTGATGTGATGCGACAGGCTGGCGATCGTCTGACCCACGGCCGCGAGCCTTTCGGCCTGGACCATGGCCTTGTAATACGAGGTGTCTTCGACCGCGAGGGCGGCTTGGTGGGCGATGGCGACCATCAGCTTCAGATGATCTTGGGTGAACTTCCGCGCGTTCGGTTCTTGCAGCATCCGTTGGGGCGAAATCGACGTGTCGATGTAGATCACGCCGACCATACTGTAGCGACCTTGCATCGGTACACAAATCGCTTCGCGTACGCCCAGTTTGACAATGCTTTGCGCCGGATCCCACCTCCCGTCATCGCGAGCGTTCGATGTAAGTACGCCTTCGTTGTGTTCGACAACGTAATCGAGAATCGTGCGGCTGATGCTGATCGGCTCTTCGCTGCGAATGCCCCGGCGGTGGCGACGGACTTTGGGGGCGAGTGTCTCGCCGTCGTCGCCTTTGAGTAAGATGCAGCCTCGGTCGGCATCGACCCCATTCGAAGATCATGTCCATGATCCGCGAGAGCAATTGATCGATGTCGAGCGTATGGCTCACCGCCAGCGCCGTGCGGTACATGATCTGCAGGTTGCTCCGCGCCCGGGCGAGCCAAGGGCTACCGCTTTGACTCGAGTCGTCGCCAAACAACTCGCTCCCCTCGCTTTGGCTCACAACCGACACGATTCGCGAGCCGTCTTCGTCGTTAGCGGCCGAGGGGACGACGCGAACTTGATCGGTCAGGTCGTTGCGTTCTTCGCGGATCCCCGTGTAGAGCAATAGTGTGCGGCCAAGTTGAATTTGGTCGCCGCTGTGGAGCTCACACTGGGTGGTTTTACGACCGTTAACATGCGTGCCGTTCGAGCTCCCCAGATCGCGGAGCGAATAGCTGTCCCCCTCTTTGATCAGCTCGGCATGTTCGCGCGACACTTCGGTATCGTGAAGTTGGAACTGGTTGCTAGCGATGCGGCCAATCGTGATACGAGGCAGGTTGACTTCGAAACGAAGCCCCTGATCGCGACCGTGAATGACGAAAAGACTTGGCACAGCAACCGACGATTTGCGAGCAGACAGAAATGGGGACTGGCTCGCGGACGCTAGTCGAAACGCCTTGCGGTGCGATCGGCGAGCGTGCCTGTCCCCTAATTCTATGTGCCGTTTCAACAAGTAATTGGGCAAACCAGCTAGCCCGCTCGGCGGGCCGCCAGCACTTCGCCAATTTTATGAAGCAAATCGCGGTAATGAAAGGGTTTCGCCAGCCGCGTGGCGTGCGGAACGCTCGCCGAGCGGCTCATCTTGCCGAGCACAACGATCGGGGTGAGTTTGCCGCCGCTGGAAGTGGCGGCCAAATCGCCGTCGGCATCCACAACAACCAAATCAATCGTCTGTTCGCGAGCAATCTGCTCCGCTTGCGAGAGCGACGAGGCGGCAACCGGCACCTTTCCATCGCGAGCTAGCAGCGTGCAAAGCACCTCGCGACTTTCGCGCGACGGATCAACGACCAACACTCGGGCTGGCGCAACAGTATCGTTCGTCGTTTCTGGGGCGAGCAAAACCACACTCCTTGCGGGGGCTCACGGACATTCAGTCATTTTGTGCAGCAAACACAGGCGGGGCCGCCACGGCAATGGCATCCTGCCTGCCGAGCGGACGCGGAGAATAGGGGGTCATTCGGGTGGGGTCGAGAGCAGTTTTCTGGGCGGAGTTTCACCGTGGAGTGTGCAAATTCAGTGCTTGATTGCTTATAATTCAACTGAACTGTAACGCGATTCGCGCCTTGCACGACCCATGACAGTTACATTCGAAGTCGACCTTCCTGATGACCGATCACGTTTCAAGTTGCCTGCTGCGGTTTCGGCACGTCTGACATACCTGCTCAACCAGCAAGATGCCGGTCACACTCTCAGCGAACAAGAGCGAGCTGAAGCGGAGGGGTTGGTCAACCTCGCCGAGCTACTCACGTTGCTGAAACTGAAAGTGAGACGGCCATTTATTGTTACTCCGTGAGTTCAATACTCCCATTGCCGTAGTCGATGTGAAGGTTGCGTCCGTTGAGCAGCCCGGCCCCTAGCAGTGAGAACTCGCCCTCATTGAAGACGAACCCAAGCCTCGATTGCCTTTGTTAACGAGTTGACTGTGGCGCGAACTTTGACTGCAATCAGCGCCCGTCCCGCCATATCGACGTTGGCTTTCACTGCACCTGTATCCCAAAGTGCAGGTATCCCAAATTGCAGGGCCGTTGTGTGGCCGATTCGAATGCCATGCGCAAGTCGGTTGGGATATTTTTGCCTTGTTGCTCCGATCGCATCGCTAAGTGTCAGCCCGAGAAACTAATCGCCCGAAGTTGGCTCGATGGCGACAAATTCGTGGCGATGTGTCGGCTCAAGGCGTGACCGGAGTTGCTGATCGTACAGCAATTCGGCACGTGCGATTAACTTCTCTAACTCAGTATTCGACATTTGGTTTTCCCTGAGACCTAACGTTAGTATAAGCTTACCTTTTGCGGGGACGGAAATATACATCCATTTCGATCTGAGACCGATTCCAATGCAAACAACCTTTCGCCTGTTTTTACTTTTTTCGCTTGTTTCGCCGATCGCCGTTGTCGAGTCTATCGCCGAAGAAGCGGCCACCGTCGAAGCTCGCCTGGGGGCATCGACCCGGTATCTCGCTTCCGATGCCCTCGGCGGTCGCGGTATCGGCACCGACGAAATCGACGCGGCGGCCGAGTACCTGTGCGATGAATTTGCCGCCATGGGGCTGAAGGTCGACGCGGCTGGCGGCGATGCGTTTCAAGAATTCGACGTAACGCTCACGTCGAAACTGGGCAACGAAAACTCAGCGAGAATCGTTGGAACGAACAGCACGACCGAGTGGAAAATCGACACCGACTACACGCCGCTTGCGCTCGGTGGCGGTGGCGAAGTCGACGCTCCTCTTGCTTTCGTCGGCTACGGCATCACGGCTCCCGAAGCCGATTACGATGACTACGCGAATATCGACGTCGAGGGAAAGGTGGTCATCATACTTCGTCATGAACCCGATCAGGCGAATCCTCACAGTCCGTTCAACGGGACCGATCCATCGCGGCACGCGCCTTTCACCGCCAAGCTCAGTAACGCGGTGCAGCACGGTGCGGCGGGTGTGATCTTTGTGACCGACCTGTTCGAGGTCCGCCGTGTCGCCGAACAGTTCGAGCGTCGTCGCGACGCCGGGGTAGCGCAGCTTGCGAAATTGCACGGCGAGTTTGCCGCCATCGAAGAACCAACGGACGAGCAAATCGCCGAGTACCGCAAGCGGACAACCGAGATGGCCCGACGAATCACCGAGTGGTCGGAGCGTGTTAGTTCACAAGCCGACGAGCTGCTCGACTTCGAGGGAGCCGGCACCAGCGACCGCACGCTGCCGGTGTTGTTCGCTTCACGCTCGGCGGTCGATGCGCTGCTCAAACAGGCGGGCGCTTTGTCGCTCGCAGAGTTTGAGACGAAGACCGACGAAGATCTCAAACCGCGAAGTGTGGAACTTGAAATGCTGCGACTTGTTGCCAAGGTCGACGTGGTTCGCGAGACGGTCCCCGTCAAGAATGTCGTCGCGGTACTTGAAGGCGAAGGACCCAACGCTGACGAAACGCTCGTGATCGGTGCTCACTACGACCACGTCGGCCGTGGCGGTCCGGGCAGCGGTGCCGCTGATCCTCGCAAACGCGAAATCCATAACGGCGCCGACGACAATGCCTCGGGGACGGCCGCGCTGCTGGAAGTCGCCCGCCAAGTCGCGGCGATGCCAACACCTCCGCCGCGTCGCATAGTGTTCATCGCCTTCACAGGCGAAGAGCGTGGACTTTTAGGGAGTGCTCACTATGTAAGCGATCCCATTTTTCCGCTCGACAAGACAGTTGCGATGCTCAACATGGACATGGTCGGTCGGCTCGACAAGAACAAGTTAATCGTCAACGGCACCGACACGGCCACAGAGTTCGACGCCTGGGTCGATGCGGCCAACGAGCGGTCGGGCTTTGAGATTGCCAAAGTCCCCGGTGGATTCGGACCAAGCGATCACGCCAGTTTCTACGCCAAGAAAATTCCCGTGCTCCATTTCTTCACCGGCTTGCACGACGAATACCACAAGCCGAGCGACGACGTCGAGCTACTCAACGTAGCGGGAATGCGTCGCGTGGCCGAATTCGTTTTCGACATCGCCCAGCAGGTGGCCAATTCGCCCGATGGCGTCGTCTACCAAGAGGCCGAGGGTCCATCGGTACCTAGCGCGAAGACCGGCAGCCGCCCCTATTTTGGCAGCATTCCTGAATTCGGGAAACCAGTCGAAGGCTACGCGATCTCCGGTGTCGCTCCGGGCAGCCCTGCGGCCGATGGAGGCGTCGCCGGCGGCGATGTGATCGTTAGGCTCAATGAGCTTAAGATTGCCAGCCTCGACGACTTCGACAATGCGCTGCGAAAATTCGAAGCGGGTGACAAGGTCAAGATCACAGTTTTACGCGACGGGAAGCAGTTGGAGTTTGAGGTGGTCCTCGACCCGCCGAAGTAGCGATGACGCCAGCGTATTGCCCCGTGACACCGCGCGACGATAGGTTATCGTCATCCCCGCGCAGGCGGGAATGACGGACGCTCGCGAGATCCTACTCACCCACCCACCTACTCACCCTCCCACACGAATGCACATCGAACCCCGCCACCTCGGCACAACCGACATTACCATCGCCCCGGTTGCACTCGGCTGCTGGCCGATGGCGGGGGTGACGACCCCCGATGTCAACGACGACGACAGCGTTGCCACAATTCGGGCGGCGGGCGACGCGGGCATCAACCACCTCGACACGGCATTCGTGTATGGACCCAGCGGCGAAAGCGATCGGCTCATTCGCCGGGCGATCGAGGGGCATCGCGACGATTGGGTCATCGCCAGCAAGGTGGGCGTGCACTGGCAGGGAGACGACATGTCCACCGACGGTAGCCCCGACCGGCTCAAGCAAGAGTGCGACGAGTTGCTCGCGCGGTTGGGGACCGATCACGTGGAGCTACTCTATTTGCACTCGCCCGATCCGAACACGCCAATCGAAGAATCGGCCGCCGCGCTCGGTGAGTTACAAGCCGAGGGCAAGACACTCGGTGTCGGTGTTTCGAACTGTTCGCTCGAACAGATCGAGACCTTCCACGCCGTTACCCCGATCGCGGCGGTACAGTTGCCCTACAACATGCTGCAGCGCGACATCGAGAAGAAGACGCTCCCCTGGTGTCGCCATCATCACGTGTCGGCGTTGACCTATTGGCCGCTGATGAAGGGACTGCTGGCAGGCAAAATGGCCCGCGATCACGTATTCGACGAAGGCGACAGCCGCCGCGACTATCCGATGTATCAGGGCGAAGAATGGGAGCGGAATCAAGACTTTCTCGACGTGCTTCGCGAATTGGCCAGAGAACACGACTGCACTGTCGCCCGCTTAGTGATTGCTTGGACGATCGCCCAGCCGGGCATCACGGCCGCCCTCTTTGGTGCGAAACGCCCCGGCCAAATCACCGACACCGCCAGCGCCATGCGGCACCCCCTCACCGCCGCCGAATTAAGCCTCATCGACCAAGCCATCGTCATGCGCGGCCACGCCGCCGCTAAACGGGTGTTTGAATAAAATGACGAAACCCGAATGACGAATGACGAACGAGGTTGCGACTGTTGAGTGCGTTACTTTTTGCACCTTGTTTAAAATTCTTCAGACATTTTCTGTTCGTGTTTCGTGATTAGGCATTCGCCATTCTCCCCTCTGTCGCCCTTCACCTAACAGCGCCCATGCTCCTCCTCACCGCCTACGAACCTTACGACGATTGGCAAGCCAACACGAGTTGGCTCGTGCTGCAAGAAGTGACTCGGCAACTTGCGTCGCACGAAGGAATCACCACGCGGCTCTATCCGGTTGACTTTGCTGATATAAAACAGCGAATTGCCAAAGATGTAGGCAAGGGGGATGTCGCGATTCACTTGGGCCAAGCCCCCGGCCGAGGTTGCATCGAGATCGAAGCAGTTGGCATCAACGTCGCCCGCGACCGCCACCAGCGAGGCGAACAGGCGGTGCCGCTCGTCGCCGACGGACCGCCGGCGTTCTGTAGCACGTTGCCACTGGGCGAATGGGCCGCGTCGCTTCGCGAACTGGGCATCCCCGCCGAAGTGAGCCACCACGCGGGCACCTACCTCTGCAACGCGGCGCTTTACTTGTCGCAATACCACGGCGCGCGGGCGACTTTCCTGCACCTGCCAATGGCAACCGAACAAGTTGTGGCCGAAGGCCGCAACATGCCCAGCTTGCCGTTGATGGTTTTGACGGCCGGGGTTTTGAGTGTGGTGCGGCAGGCGATGGGGGAAAGTTTAGGGGCTAGGAGCTAGGGGCTAGGAGCTAGGGGCTAGGAGCTAGGAGCTAGGAGCT
>JBGSWC010000136.1:0-14395 GCA_041752635.1 Pirellulales bacterium
GTGCAATCGGTGGAATTGTCTTGAGCATCGCCGGAATGGTCTTCGCAGCAGCCGGGTATCTCCCGCCAGTGGCCGGGGCTATCTGCCAAGAAATCATCGATGTTTTGGCGGTACTCAATGCATTGCGGGTGGCCATGCCGCAAAAAACGATTGGCGACTTTGTGAGCCCAGCGGCAGGTGGCAATCCAGCGTCTTAGCCCGCACTGCCGCGTTCTTTCTTGCTTCATCGATGTTGGTGATATGCGTCGCCCCTAGGCGGCGGTAGCTAGGCGGACGATGCCTTTCACGATTACAATCTGCTGCTATGAGATGCCCTTATTGCCGCGCCGACCACGATCGAGTCATCGATTCCCGGACCAGCCAGGACGGTGTGGCAGTGCGGCGGCGGCGCGAATGCCTTTCGTGCAATCGACGATTTACCACCTACGAGAAGCCCGAAGAGACCACCATCAGGGTGATCAAGAAAGATGGTTCTCGGGCTCCCTTTTCAGCCGACAAAATTAAGCAAGGCCTCGAGCGTGCCTGTTGGAAACGCCCCATCAGCGTGCGCCAGATCGAAAACACCGTCGCCGCCATCGAGAACGATGTCTACACCAACTACGACACCGAAATCGAAAGCCGTGAGCTGGGTGACTTAGTGATGGGACATCTCCGCAAACTCGACGAAGTCGCGTTTGTGAGATTTGCGAGCGTCTATCGGTCGTTCAACGACATTCACGATTTTTTCGAAGAGTTGCGACCGATGCTCGAAGACCGCAACACGGCCACACCTCGCTAGTCTTTTGACTTCATCCGCACCGCCCATTCGGCGATGCCGATACGGTCGAGTTCGTCGGTGGCAGGAAAGTCCATTACTCGATAGCGTGGCGGATAAAACGGCTCTTCGTGCATCAGGTATCCCGCTTCGCGTTGCACAGACTCCCAAGAACCAGCCGCCACGACGCGCGGCGATTTCTCTTCAACACCGGTGACCAACAACAAGCGATCAACCTTAGGCAATAGTGTGTCGACCCCTTCGGTCCAAATGGCGAAACTCTTGACCTCACCCGTCCGCTCTTCCTGCACCGCATTGAAAGTGGCGATGAACTGATCGACCTGTTCGCGTGCAAAACGGCGCTCGAGCAGCGACTGTTGACGGGCATAGTCGTCGCCAATCGATTGCATCGATAACTTGGCAAATCGCTCGTAGTGGGGATGATCGACCTTGGGGAGCCAAGGTTGCCACGCGCCAGCAACCAACTCAAACGCGCGGCCCGTAATTCGCCGCTCGTGTTCGATTGCCTCGGTCGCGACGTCGAGCATCTGCCCCAGTGCGGCATCATCGTGGCTATCAGCAACCAACAGTAGTTCGCGATTGGGGATCATGGCAATCGGTCGCCCGGCAATATCGAACGACTCAATGCGATCGGTGAGCAACAGCCGCGATGCGTCGTGACCGTCGCCATAGGCGAAAGCAAACACCTCGCCAATCTGCGCATAGTGGTCGGTCATCGCGGCCAAGTTTTCCATCGCAATTTCGATCGCTTCGTAGAGCGAAATGCCCCAGCGATCGAGGTCGTCGCCGTCGAGCGAGCGAATCGCTGTCGGCAGGTCGTAGACCGGAGCCGCAGCCAAACAACCGGCGACCTCTTGATAGATCACGCGCTGCGAAATCGTGTTGTCGTCGGTGTGCAGCGGCACGTCGATTTCAAAGTAGCTGCGATCACGCAATGCCACTAACAGATCGGCCCGAGCCATATCGAGATCGCGAGGCAATTCCATGGCCGTCGTAAACCAGGCACTCAAAAACACGTGCACGATCCGCTCGCGACCCTCGCGGTCGGCACGATTGTATTCGGCAAACGCGTTGTGCAGAAACGATTCACGTTCGGATCGCTCGCAACGCAGGCTAAATTTCTCGGCATCGAACTCGATTTTTCGAGTCTCGCCCGCCTGCTTCAGCCGCTGCATCATCAACCGAGCAAACCGCTCGGGCGTCGGTTGGCGGGCGAACAAATCTCGCAGCGACATACTTTTCCCGCCTCAGTGAGCTGAACTGTTCTCAGGAATAAAACTGCCCAAACGACGACGACCCGAAGCCCGGTGGCCGAAACGCATCGGCAAAGTGTGTCAACTCGGGCGTTGTTGACCCTTCCGGCCAGATTATTCCAATTATGTCGAACCGCGCACGGCACTCAAGCAATTGGTGTCGCTTTAGGTAATTGAGTGCCGTCCGCACAATGCGCTGCTCCTTTTGGCGGTCGACCGCTTCGACCGGAAGTCCACCTCGGTCAGAGCCCCGTGTCTTGACCTCGACGAACACGATAGTTCGCTCGTGGACGGCGATTATGTCGATCTCGCCATAGCGTTGGCGAAATCCACCGGCGATGATCTGATAGCCCTGCGATTTCAAGTAGCGAGCGGCAGCCAACTCGCCCCGCTGCCCTAATGACAACGCCCGCGGGGCGGTACCATTTAAAAGTCGGGCGACGAGTGCGGGCCAACGCATAGTGCTCACCAATGTAGCCACCGTCGCCAGACGGTGGATCGATACGAACGGTGCGTGCGCTCAGTCCACGCTCTCCGCGAGCGTGGCCCCATTTCGGTGGGGCAACCGCTACTTCGCATCCATCCGACGTTCTTTAAGCCGAACCGCTTTACCGGTACGCTCGCGGAGGAAGTAGAGCTTGGCACGGCGGACGACGGCACTACGGGTCACTTCGACCTTTGCAACACGCGGTGAATTGATCGGAAATTTCCGCTCGACACCTTCGTTATTCACGATCCGGCGAACTGTGAAAGTCTCGCGGGTGCCGGAACCCGCTTTCGCGATGACCACACCCGAAAACACCTGAATACGCTCTTTGCTGCCTTCGAGAATCTTCGTATGCACGTCGACCGTGTCGCCGATGTCAAACTTCGGCATGTCTTCGCGAATGCTGGCGGCTTCGACTTTGGCCAAAAGTTCCTGGCTCATGATATTTGTCCTCGAAAAAAAGTCGCTGGCTTGTGTTTGTGTACTAGCAAGGGACTGTTGTCCCGCGCGGTTGGTTGAACGCGTCTTATCGGTGAGGTCAAGTTCCCCCGCCTACTGTTCATCGTCCAATAAATCGCTCCGCCTTTCGGCGGTTCGTGCTTGCTTATTTGCCTCGCGCCACGCAGCAATATCGGGGTGGTTGCCCGACATTAGCACCTCGGGGACGCTTAGCCCTCGGTATGTTCTTGGTCTTGTGTACTGAGCGTATTCGAGCAGCCGATTGCCGGTCGAAAACGAGTCGTCGCGACTGCTGGCCGCATCGCCCAATACGCCCGGCACCAGCCGAATTGTCGTATCGATGAGCACCATCGCGGCGACTTCGCCACCATTCAGCACAAAATCTCCGATTGAAATCTCATCGGGTTCGAGCAAGTCGGTTACCCGTTGGTCGAACCCTTCGTACCGACCACAGAGCAAGATCACTCGCTTGTGCTCAGCCAACTCTTCGACGACTCGCTGCGTCAGCGGGCGTCCTTGGGGCGTGAGCATCACCAAGTGGCCGCGACTGCTTAAACCGTCGTCTTCCTGTCTCAACTCTTCGACACACTCGACCACCGGTTCGGGCTTGATGACCATTCCGGGGCCGCCTCCGAACGGCCGGTCGTCGACCTCGCGGTGCCTGCCTCGCGCCCAATCGCGAAGGTTGTGCAGCCGCACGTCAATCAGCCCACGCTCAATCGCCAGTTTCAGCAAGCTCTGGCCGATGTAGCCGGTAAACATCTCTGGAAAGAGCGTGACGACATCGAACCGCATCGCTGGCTAGCGACCTCTGCCGGAGCTGTTTACTCGGCGGCGGCCTGCTCCTTGTTTTCTTCGGTGTTTTCTTCTGTAGTCTCTGCGGTCGCAGTTTCTTCGGCTGCTGGTGCTTCTGCCGTTTCCGCTGCTTCTGGTGGCGCGGCGGCAGCTTCCGCTGCCGCTTTCTCGGCTGCCTCGGCTGCTTCTTTCGCAGCTTGCTCTTCAGCCAGTTTGTCGGCGATGGCCTTTTCTTCGGCCTCAATCTCCTCTTTCGTCTTCATCTTCTTCACTGGCTCAGGCGCGGCGGGAACGACCTTCGGCCCCGACAACTTCGCAAGAGCCGACTCTTGGGCGGCCAAATTCGTTCCATCGGTGCCGTACTTCTTAATTAGTACGGCGACCTTATCCGAAGGTTGGGCACCAACGCTGAGCCAATAATCGATTCGCTCTTTGTTGAGCACCGCACGGGCATCGGTGTCCGACACAAACGGGTTATAAGTGCCGAGTTCTTCGAGCACTTCGCCGTTGCGGGGCTTCCGCTTATCCATGGCACAGATACGAAAGTACGCCCGGTGAGTACGCCCCATCTTTTTCATACGAATACGAACCGACACCTGCTACTCCTCGAAAAACGCGAAACTGGCTGAAAATATAAAATCAATCGCGAATGACTCGCCCGGCGGCGGGCCATCGCGGTATCGCCCGAAACCTTGAGAATCGCCTATTATTGTGGGGTGATGGCCAACATGACAAGCCCCTGCGGACTAGCAAAACAAAGCCAACGGGTACGGTCCAGCGCGCGAAGCCATCAGCCATTCCGTGAATGTTGCGATACGAGCCGTGAATCGGCATTTTGATCATGCGGCGAGTCGCCTATCTTAACGGGATCGGGGCGGGCGATGGCTCGCTCTCGAAACCGCTTTCGAGGCGTTTTTTATTCTCGGCGACAATTGGCCCATGCCCGGCTACCCGTTCCAAAGCGATATCCAGCCCAAGCGGGTCCCGCTGTTCGCGTTTCGATCGGGGCGGCCGACGCTGCCGTTTCCGCACCCCTGGAATTACAGCAAGCCGATCGAGTTGCTCGAGACTTATTTTTGGGGGAGCGAGAACGACCAGGGATCGACGCGGCACAATCGCTACCTGCATTTACCAGGCTTCGCGCCGATTCTTGTGTCACGCGATCCGGGGGTCATTCGGGCCATCACCACCGACACGGGCGACCGCGACGGGCAATTCGACCGCGACACTTTACCTTCGACTGGCATCGCGCGGGCGACCGGGCCCGACACCCTCCTCTATTCGAACGGATCGAGTTGGAAACGCCAACGCAAACTCTCGGCTTCGCCGTTTGGCAAGACCACGCTGTTTCAGCCCGAGAAGTTTCACGAGTTCGCCGAGACATTTCGCAAAACAGTCACCGAGCGAGTCGCTAAGCTGCGCGACTACATCGCCGAGACTGGGCAAACGACCGCCACGCTGCGGCTCGAACCAGAGATCAAGGTCGTGATGCTTGAGATGCTCACAAACAACTTTTTCGCGACCGAAATCGCCTGCGAAGAGCTACGCGATCGGTTTGTGCCCGCGCTCGAACGGGTAATCGACCACATTGTCCGCGACACCGTGATTAATTGCCTGGCGATTCCCATCACGCGTTGGCCGAGCGTGAGCCGTTCGATTGCTCAAACCAAGCGTGACTTTGCCGACTTCGATCGGCTCACCGATTTGGTGCTCGCCCCCCCGTGCCGAGGGACGTGGCCTGTGGAGTCAATTCAAATCAGACGCTCCCGACGAAGCATTGCGAAGCAACCTTAAAGTGTTTCTGGCGGGGGCCTTGGAAGCGACCACTTCGTTCGCTTGCTGGGCGCTCTCGCATCTCGCCCGCAACACTGCGGCGCAAGAGCGAGCTTGGCAATCCGTGCGCGATGTCGACGATTACACTCCCGAGAATCTGGCGAGGGCCGAGTACCTGGGCCACGTGCTCAACGAAACGCTGCGGCTCACGCCATCGCTTTACTTCCTGCCCCGCCGCGCGACTGCCGACAAGTGGATCACAACGGCCGACGGCCGCCGATTGATGCTGCCAAAGGGAACCCACGTGCTGCTCGACGTATGGCACGCCAATCGACACGACGATCACTGGGGCGAGGCAACGACCGGCTACCCGGCGCTCGATTTTGTTCCCGAGCGGTGGCCCGAACTTGTAAACCGAGGACGGAACTCGAAAGAAATGTTGCACTTTGGCTTCGGCCACGGCCCTCGGGTTTGTCCCGGCAAACACCTGGGCGAAATCGAAGTGGGGCTAGTCGTCGGCGCCATGCTCAAGGTATTCAAGCTCACCGCCCCCGTCGCCGAGAATCACGCCCGTGCGGGCGTGTCGACCAAACCCGACGACGGCACGCTGGTGGAACTCGAACTGCGAGTCTGAGCCCGGTTACTCTTCTGGGAAGTCTTGCATCACGAAGACTAATTCGATCGCGATCGGCCACAACACCGGTTGAAGGAACTTTGGTTGCCACCGTCCCCCAGGATACGATTTTTCTTGCTCAACTACTGCTTCGTTTTCGGCAGCTTCTTCATCGACGCGAACATGGCGGTCACGTCGACTTCGAGGCCCGACAGTATTGTCGAAGTGGCCCGATCACCTTCGTGAAACTCGCCATGCAATGCGTAGCGATCACCATCGAGACAATGCACCTGAATGACTCGCAACTCGGGGTCAACAATCCAGTATTCCGCAATCCCGGTTTCAGCGTATTCGGCAAGCTTGAATTCGTAGTCGCGCTGGCGGTCACGCGGGTCGGGGCTAACAACTTCGGCGACCAGTGTTGCCCCCAACGAAACATCGTCACGCAATAAGTGGCTGTCGGCGTCACTCACGTAGACGATATCGGGAACGCGAATCGGGCCGCAAGCCATCCGGATGTTAATGCCCTGATAGACGCAACCCGGGGCACTCGACGTCGCCAGAAACTTTAAGGCCTCATAGAGAAAATTGAGTAGGTCTTGATGACGTATGGTAGGCATCGGCAGAAACTCCAAGCGGCCATCAACAAACTCTATACGTCGATTTGACACTTCGGTAACTGCAAGATACTCCCGCTCGGTCCACCGACCTTGCTCAGGGTAGATCGTGGCGATTTCCCAAGTGTACTCGGGACCGGTTGATAGGCTCGGTGGAACACTGGCCATAATGCGATTCTCCTTCGTCGACCAATTCAATCGCGGACGATGACTCCTCGATTATACACACCGCTACCCTTTCCGCTTCCGTTTGCGCAGCTCGCGTTCGCGTTCTTTGCGGAGTTTCGCCTTTTGGGCATTGGTAAGACGTTTGCCGGTCCCTTGCTTCTTTTTGGTGAGCATACCGGCGGGGTTGCCAGCCATTTGGCCCTGCAATTCGCGGACCATTTTCATGCGGTCGCCAACTCCCTTGCCCGCCATCGACGTCATCATCGCGGCCATGCCGTCGAATTGCTTACAAAGGTCGTTCACGACGCTCGGCTCGACGCCGGCCCCGGCGGCGATGCGTTTGCGGCGGCTTTGGTCGATGATCTTTGGCGTGCGGCGTTCCTTCTTCGTCATCGAATCGATGATGCCGAAGATGCGGTTCATCTCGGACTCGTCGAAGTCCCCCATCAACTTTCGCAGATCGCCCATGCCGGGCATCAGACTGAGCATTTTTTGCATCAGCCCTGGCTTGGCGAGTTGCGCCATTTGGGCGCGGAAGTCGTCGAACGTGAACTCGCCTTTGGCGAGGCGTTGTTCGAGCTTGGCGGCTTCGTCTTGGTCGAATTCCTTCTGCGCCGTTTCGACAAGCGACAGCACGTCGCCTTGGCCGAGAATTCGCTGGGCCATGCGATCGGGGTGGAATGGCTCGATCGCTTCGAGCTTTTCGCCCGTTCCCATAAATTTGATCGGCACGCCGGTGACGTGCTTGACCGACAGCGCCGCCCCACCGCGGGCGTCGCCATCGAGTTTAGTCATAATGACACCGTCGACTTCGAGCGCTTCGTTAAAGGCCTTGGCGCTATTCACGGCATCTTGGCCGGTCATTGCATCGACGACCAAATAAATTTGATCGGGCGAGCATTTTTGGTCGATCCGCTCGAGCTGCTTCATGAGCTCGTCGTCAATGTGCAGCCGACCTGCCGTGTCGAGTATCACGACGTTGGCGTCGAGCTTACGGGCCTGCTTTACGGCCGCGTTACAAACGGCAACGGGGTCTTGGTTGGCTCTGTCGCTGAAAACGGGAATGCCAAGCTGGTCGCCCAGTATGTGCAATTGGTCGATAGCCGCCGGGCGCTGCAGGTCGGCCGCGACGAGCAGTGGTCGCCGACCGCTCTCCTTGAGCATCTTTCCCAACTTGCCACAGGTGGTGGTTTTGCCCGAACCTTGCAAACCACACATCATCAGCACGGTGACGTCGTCTTTGCCTTTGAGATGCAGACTGTGGTCGACCGGCCCCATCAAGTCCTTCAGCTCTTCGTAGACGATGCCGACAACCTGTTGGCCCGGGTTGAGCGACTTGAGGACCGTCTCGCCGACCGCTTTTTCGGTCACGCGTCCAATGAAGTAGCGGACAACATCGAAACTAACGTCGGCTTCGAGCAGCGACTTCTCGACGAGCTTGAGCCCGTCGCGCATGTTCGATTCCGATAGTTTTCCCTGGCCTCGCAGGGACTTGAGTGCCGAAGAGAGCCCGTCTTGAAGTGCGTCGAACATAACCTGTGCCGCTGAGTGGGGAAGCGTCGCAAAACGATCTAGTGTAGTGAAGTTGAGTTGGGCGGGGCAATTGTCAGCGTGTCGGGCGATTAATTTTTGACGCAAAGTCGCCAAGCCACAGAGAAACGCGAAGAACGAAGGATTTAAACGAAAATCGAATTGACGCGGCACCGGTCGCATTTCGGACAATGGTCTGCGCGCTTCTTAGCGCCTCCATGACTTTGCGCCTCCATTATTTTGCGTCGAAGAATGGCCACATCTAACGATGTTGGCGATTCTGCTGGCAATGAAATTCCGCGGCGTCTGAACCTATTGCACGTTGCGGTAGTCGTTCTATAATACGGAGACGCCGGGGCGAGACCTTGGGCGCCACGCGGCTGTAGCTCAGTTGGTAGAGCGTCACGTTGCCAACGTGACTGTCGTCGGTTCGAGTCCGATCAGCCGCTCTTTTTGTGAATTCAAAGCCCACGATTGCCAACGGTAATCGTGGGCTTTGTTTTTGTGTGGTGCCCGCCCCTTTTCTCGCCCGAATGTTCGTGCCATGCTGCTGGATTGGCGACGGGTGGCGTCAGCCACGTCTGGATAAGTGACAATCAGGAAAGCCGGAAACGACATGAGTGCAAACCCAACCGACGACCCCACAATCGATGACCAAGCTGTGGCGATGGAAGGCGGCGAAATCGACGATGAGGGTCTGCAAGAGCCGATCGAACTGACGCTCGATGTCGATATCGACTCCCCCAGCGCATGTGAGCGTCACGTCACGGTGACCGTTTCGCGCGAAGACATCGACCGCTATTTCGACGACGCATTCAGCGAGATGATGCCGAGCGCAGCGGTGCCCGGTTTCCGCATCGGCCGCGCACCTCGCAAGATCGTCGAGAATCGCTTTCGCAAAGATGTGTCGAGCCAGATTAAAGGCACGCTGCTCATGGACGCGCTCGAGCAAATCAGCGCATCGGGCAAGTTCGCCGCGATTAGCGAACCGGAGCTCGATCTCGAAGCGGTCGAAGTGCCCGAAGACGGACCGATGACTTTCGAGTTCGACATCGAAGTACGCCCCGAGTTCGACCTGCCGAAGTGGAAGGGGCTCGAAATAGTTCGCCCGGTGCAGGAATTTTCGGACGAAGACATCCAAAAACAGATGGTGTCCATGCTCACCCGCTACGCCCAAATGGTGCCAAGCGATGCACCGGCTGGCGAAGACAAATACGTCACGCTCAACATCACCAGCCGCGATGGCGACGAGGTATTGCAACGGGCCGACGACGAGATGATTCGTGTGCGACCTGTGCTGAGCTTCGAGGATTGCCGCGTCGAAGATTTTGGCAAGCTCGTCGAAGGCAAGAGACCAGGCGACAAATTCACGGCGAAGGCGACAATTTCGGCCGATGCCGAGAACGAGCCGGTGCGAGGCAAAGAGATCGATATCGAGTTCGAGCTATTGGAAGTCAAAGAGCTTAAATTGCCCGAGTTGACTCCCGAGTTACTCGACGAAATTGGCGACTACGCCAGCGAAGAAGAACTTCGCGAGGGAATCCGGCAGAACTTGCAGCGGCAACTCGAATACCGCCAGCAGCAAAAGGCACGGCAACAGATTACCGAACTGCTAGTCGAGTCGGCCGACTGGGATCTGCCGCCCGGACTGCTCAAGCGACAAAGTCGCCGCGAAATGGAACGGGCCATCATGGAACTGCGTCGCAGTGGATTCAGCGAGTCTGATATCCGCGCGCGTGGCAACGAAATTAGGCAGAACAGTGCCGCCAACACCGGCACAGCGCTCAAGGAACATTTTATCCTCGAACGAATCGCCGAAGAAGAAAGCATCGACGTCGGCGATGGCGACTACGAACGCGAGATATTCCTCATGTCGCTACAGAGCGGCGAATCGCCACGGCGGGTGCGGGCGCAGCTCGAAAAACGGGGTCTCATGGATGTACTTCGCAACCAGATTGTCGAACGCAAAGTGCTCGAATTGGTGCAGTCGGAAGCAAAGTTCAAAGACGAAAAATTCGAGCCCCCCAAGAACGATGTCGAAGGACTGTCGATCGCCATGGGCGGCGACGCAGAGATTCCCGAACTCACCGAAGCGAAGCCCGACGAAGACAAGAAGGCGGAAGCCGCTGCCGAATAGGGTCTGCCGAGCAAGCTCCGCCGAGCAGCACGAATGCTGTTGGCGATTGGGCCAAACTGGTTTAGGTTTAATTACCTGCCTAAAATTCGACAGATAACCGGAGTTTAGTTTTTGAGCCGACGGCGCTAGCCGCGGGTTTTGTTTCGCCAAATCAGTCGTCAGTCACCCGCGGCTAGCACCGTCGGCTCGCATCAAAATACATATCGCGATAAAAGGGATTGAAAAGCATGTTTCAACTGCCTGTCGGCCACGTTTCCGAAACAGGGGTCTCCCATCCACTGGCCGAGATAATGAGTGGCTCGAAGATCGCTCAAGCCGCTTACCGCGACTATCAGCGCCAGCGCACCATGACGCTGGGCGACTTGTTGCTCGAAAATCGTGTTATCTTTCTGCAGGGCGAGATTTACGACGGCAACGCCAACGAACTGGTCATGAAGCTGCTCTACTTACAGAGCGAAAACCGACGCAAAGACATTCACTTCTACATTAATTCGCCCGGCGGTAGCGTCACGTCGACGATGGCGATTTACGACACGATGCAAGTGGTGACCTGCCCCGTAGCGACATACTGCGTTGGCTTAGCCGCTAGCGGCGGAGCGGTGATTCTGGCCGGTGGCACCAAGGGCAAGCGATATGCCTTGCAACACTCGAAAGTGATGATTCACCAGCCGCACGGTGGCGTCGGGGGCCAAATTTCGGACATCGAAATTCAAGCCAACGAAATCATTCGCACACGCGAAACGCTCGACAAAATTCTCGCCGACCATTGTGGAAAAACGGTCGACGACATCGTCAAAGCCCGTGACCGCGACTTCTATCTCACAGCCCAGGAGTCGGTCGATTTCGGCATCGTCGACGAAATCATGAGCCGTCCCCCGAGCACGGGTGACGACGAAGACGAATAACGGGAAATGACGAAGCACGAATGACGAATGACGAACAACCTGATTCGTCATTCGTCATTCGGGTTTCGTCATTCAAGTACGCAGCGATTTGCCATACCAAACATTAACGGACTGACACAATGCCCCTCATTCCCTACGTCATCGAAAAAAGCGGCCGCGAAGAGCGGGCGATGGACATCTATAGTCGATTGCTCAAGGACCGCATCATCATGCTCGGTTCGGCCATCAACGACGACGTCGCCAACAATGTTGTCGCGCAATTGCTGTTCTTGCAGTCCGACGATCCCAAAGCCGACATCAGCCTTTATATCAACAGCCCCGGTGGCAGCGTCACCGCCGGCATGGCGATGTACGACACCATGCAGTTCATTAGCTGTGACGTGGCGACCTACTGCATGGGCCAATGTGCCTCGATGGGCGCCGTGCTGCTCGCCGCCGGTGCCGCCGGCAAACGCTACGCCCTGCCCAACAGCCGCATCATGATCCACCAGCCACTGGCCGGAATGGAAGGAACCGCCGAAGACATCATGATCCACGCCGCCGAGTACAAGCGGACCAAACAAAAGCTGAACCAAATTCTCGCGACCCACACCGGCCAAACGCTCGAACAACTCGAGCGCGACACCGACCGCGACAAATTCATGAGCCCCAGCGAAGCGCTGGAGTATCATCTCATCGACAAAGTTGTGGATAGTATGATGTAGGGGGGGTAGTGGCGAAGGGCGGTAATCGAAGCTCGGCGAGCATTCTTTCTCTTTCGGCGTCGGATGGCTCGGATGGCGCTGTGACTTCATTGTGCCGCTGTTCGTGTTTTCGCTCGAAGGAATAGTTTCCTTCCATCACGCCGAATGTGTACCATAGGGGAAGCGTTTTGCCTTGATCTTTGCCAACTTGGCAATCTTTCTCCGAGACCGCAAACATGCTCCTCCGGGTGAATAATTCAAGACTGGTCCGACAATCGCATGCCCTCGGTTCGCTCGCAGTAGCGTTTGCGACTTTGTTTTGTTTGACGGTATGGGCGGCTCGCGTTGTGGCTGATGAACCGACTGAGCCGGAATTGCTCAACCGCATCCATATGCTGCCGTTACAGGAAGATATTTGGAAGTTGCTTGCTCGTCGCGATGAATTTAAGGCCGAAGCAAGCGGGGCGCGATTCGATAAATGGCGTCGTTATGAAGACGAATTCCTGTCGTTCTCCTACCCCGACGATCCCCGCGTCGCTTTAGAAATCAAACAGCCGGGCGATTCGATTCTCGTCGGCGGTTCCCCGATTAGTAGCTCGGAAAACAGCTACTTCCGTTGCTATCGACTCACATTCCGTGGCGAAACCTATGGCCTGTTGCTGCTTGACCGCAAGGACGATTTCGACAACGGTATTTGCTTCTGCGGAGCCGTTGGTTTCGAGAAACTACTCGAGCATGACGGCGCGTTGTACCGTTTCGCGCTACTTGAGGGGTTTGGGCGGGTCAAAAAGGCACAGGTCTTGGGCGATGGTCTCCGCGTCGTGTTGTTTGAGCGGACACATGTGCCGATGGATGAATTGGTGTATGTCCAAATTGCGCTCAGCATCCAGTTCAAGCAACCTCCGCAAGACTTGGAAGCATTAAAGCAAAAGATAGCGGAGACGTATGGAAAGATCGGCTTTCTCGAAAAGGGAATGGATCGCGACGCCATCGTTGCGCTGCTAGGACCACCGACCTCTGAAACGGGTGACGCACTGCAATACGACTCCCAGAAGTCGTACGACGAACCACCTGGATCGCTCAATGAAAAAGTGAATTGGACGCTGCCGCTGACGGAAGGGAAGTTATTGGAACTCCCACGCGATTGGTCGCAGGAGACTTGGCTCCCTCCGGAGCCTGGTTCGGTTCAATGGATTGTTGGCAAGCTCGAAGTGCGTCAAAGCATTAGTGAGCCCGTGGAGCCTGCGACTTATGAGGAGCTCCCCGATCTGCTCAAACGAGTCGTCGAACTGCTACCAACTGTGGGCGATAGGCATTGGTCCGATGTCTGCGGAGCGGCGGTTGCACTCGAACGACGTGGAGTTAAAGATCCGCAAGTGCTTCAAATCATCAAACGAAGGTATCTCGAACCTTCTCTCTACCCGGAGCACGCAAGTTTCGTTTTGCATCGCTACGATGCCGACGGCAGCCAAGCACTGATTGCAAAACGAATTAAGCTCGAGTTTCAACTTGCGCAAAATCCCGAAGCAATGGCCGATGACGCGGATTGGTTGTTTCCCTGGGATGGAGTGGCAGAGATGTTAAAATTGCTACGAGCGTCAAATCCTCAGCGTGAGAAGCTGATTTTGGAAGCGCTCGATCACCCCAATGGCATGGTCCGTTTGGCGGCAATAGATAGCTGCAAGTTGCTTCCAAAATCGCTCAAGATGGCGACGTTGAAAAAACTGATCAATGATCCCGAGCCAGTAATTCGCGCCGATTGCATTTTGAATTTGTCACCTTATGTCGACACACCAGAAACTAAGGAATTGTTCCGCGCCCGGCGGAAAATAGAGAATGACGGTGGCGTGCTTGAAGCCCTCAATTTTGAGCTTGAGGAAGCGGAGTGAATCGTTATTGGCAGTGTGTGAACCGTCCTCCCACTATGCGGGGTGCGGGCTTTGGGGGCCATTCATCATTCACCCATCCGAATTAACGGAATCCGCACCCGGCGGAACTCTGTTGCCCCCCACAGCGCTCTGCGGCCCTGGGGCGGCCCTGGGGGGACATCCAGCCAAATCGAACTCCGTGAGTCGCCGCAACTTGTTGCTTTGAAATCAGTTATCGCTACCCGTTCGCGACAACGATGGATCGTTGTCCCTCAAACCCGGCAAAAGAATTCAGAACCGACCGGGCGGGGTGCCTGACAAATTTCTCTGGC
>JBGSWC010000137.1:0-10707 GCA_041752635.1 Pirellulales bacterium
TAGCATCCAACACAGTTTTACGTACGCCCTTTCTACCACACCGCGCGGCCAATTTCGACAACAAAATTTGGCCGTTTTGAGCCGACAGCGCTAGCTGCGGGTAAGGTAACCACAGCGACACAACGCACGGTCGACGCGGCCGCGCTACCTTACCACCCACGTCATTCCCGCGCAGGCGGGAATCCAGACGCAACGCTTTCAACCTCGTTCTCGTCAGGCGATACCCGGCACGCGCTTTCCACAAAGTAAATGTGTGCCACCCGTCGGTCGAAGGTGCGATATTCTGCTACAATCAAGCGATATCTACAGTTTGAGGCGAATCACAACTCATCTGGCTTTGAGCAGAGTGACACATAGCAATTGGCAATTGAGCGTCGTCCGTATTTCGGCATGTGTTACATGCATTTGCCTTGCGCTCGCTGCATTCGTATTCGTGTGTCCGCCGTATGCATTTGACTCTGACAATTTGACGGCTGCGATTCTGCAAGCTGTCGAGGTCGCGATCCTGACGTTTTCGGCGCTAAACGCCGTTCTAGCACTATTCGTCCTCATCAAGGCACCTAATTTTCATTCCGTTTGGCTGTACATTTCACTTGTACTACCGTTCCTATTCGTCGCCCTCTTGCCAGCGATCAGCACCGCTTAACATCCATATGGTGTCTTTAGTCCGAATCGCGTAACGGATTGCGACACTCAGGGGAAAAAAAGCTGGCAGGAACCATTGCCACCGCCGTGTGATGAAAAGATAACACGATTCCTGACACTTTGCATACGCTATACACCGATGCGACTCACCCTCCCACTACTTCTAGCAACCGTCCTCGGCTGCGAATCTTCGCCTTCTCACCGGAGTCACGACCCCAAGTTCTTGGTTCCCGTCGAAACGTTACGAACGGAGCTTCGCAATTCCAACTACCAGTGGAACGGCCCGACCAGCATTGAGGATCGCATCCCAATGCTACACGCCGCTCGAGCTCTTGCCTATCGAGGTGATTCTGCCGCACCGGTATTGTTCGACGCCGTCGATGATCCCAATGTCGACGTTTACAGCGTGATGGATGCGATATCTGAATTGGGGATTCCTGCACACGAATACCACGATGAAATAATCGCCCGCCGTTCTCGGGGCCTACGCGACTGGTGGACACACAACCAATTATCGACGCTCCGCCAGAGAAACAAACACCGATACGAAATCGGACTGCCTTCGGCAACGATCGGCAACTAGCCGGGAGCTTGTACATCGCGATCCACACGGAACCGTCGACAGCGCGTACAATGAAGACAGCCACGAATCGATACATCATGCCTCAATCAGCTCAACAACCGCAAAGCGTTTTGGAAGTGGAGGAAACGACCCCAGAAACCGTCGTACGGCCCAAGCGCACCAGAAAAACAAAGAGCGATCAGCGAGCGAAACGACAACCGCGTTATGCGGTGATACTGCATAACGATGATCTGAATACCATGGACTTCGTGGTGCATTCGCTGCAGAAGGTATTCGGTTACAACTCCCAAGTCGCCCTCGATCTGATGGCTCGCGCTCACATCGAGGGCCGTTCGCAAGTCTGGAGCGGGACGCGCGAACTTGCCGAACTGAAGGCCGAGCAACTCGTGGCCTGTGGCCCCGATCCAACGATGGCGATGTACGGTGCTCTGCCATTAAAAGTAAGCGTTGAACCGATCACGGAAGAATAGGCCGATCCGGCAACGATCGGCAATGGTTGTCGAACGCGAACGAGTTCGCCACAATCGCAACATGGACATCAACATCGATGAATTAACCGAAGCCGAACTGGTTGACCTGAACCATCGCATCGTCGAGCGATTGCGATTCTTTCATCAGGCGCGAGCGCACTCATCAATGCTCCGCTTCCGGATTGGCCAACAAGTCGAGTTCGACGACCAGACGGGCCGCACCATCATCGGCGTCGTGGCGAAGTACAACAAAAAGTCAGTCAGCGTGGTGGCCGCCGACGGCTATCGCTGGACGGTTTCACCCCAATTGCTGAGAGCCGTTGGCGAGGGAGAATCGCAAGGCGGGCCTCATTCACCACATCAAGGCAAAATCGTCGAGCAACGTCAAATACCATTCCAATAGCGCGGTGACGGTCTCCATCAGCAGCGAACGGAAAGCAAATTCCGCCATTGTTACGATTTTGGTCGTGTGAAAAAGCTGGCCCGTCGATGTCGAAAAATTGTGGGCTATCCCTGTTGATCAAGAGCAAACTCGGCGGACGGCGGTCTCCACTTGTGGAAACTCGCCCCCCAACCGAGTAAGGTATTAGCTGCACAGCCAGGCTCGCCCACTTGGCGGCGGGCTCAATCCCTCCCAAATCTCCCTCCCGAAGAACGGACTTTCGTTATGTCTCGCAGTCCATCGTTGTTGATTTTAGTTGCCATGGTTTGCTTGCTCGGCGGACTCTCGTCTGAGGCGACCGCCCAGCGGATGCCGCGCGAGAATGTGGTACATGTGCCGGCCACTAGCGAGGGACTGAGTGTGAGCAATCTGTTTCAAACCAACATGGTGCTGCAGCGCGACAAGCCGATCAAAGTTTGGGGTTGGGCCGAGCCAGGTGAAAAGGTGACCGTGACATTGGCTGGTGAAGAGGCGATCGCGACCGCCGGCGACGATCGACGCTGGCAGGTTGAATTGCCGGCGATGGAGGCCAATGACCAACCGCAGTCGATGGCGATCAAGGGCAAGAGCGCAACGCTCGCGCTCGACAACCTGCTGATCGGTGATGTGTGGGTACTGGGGGGGCAAAGCAACATGGAGTTTGAGCTGGAGAAAGTCGAGAACGGGTCGCTCGAAATTGTCTCGGCCAATTTCCCCGAGATTCGTATGCTCACCATACCGGTCGGTATTGGCCCCGAAAAGAAGCAGAATTTTGCCCGGCTGCATGAATGGAGCGACTGGTCGAGTCGGCACTTTCGCAAGGGAGACTGGGATGTTTGCACGCCGGAGAACGTCCGCGAACTGTCGGCGATCGGTTATGTATTCGCCCGCCGAGTTCACAAGGCGGCCGGCGTGCCAATCGGGGTGATCGACACCTCGCGCGGTGGTACGACTGTCGAGACTTGGACTCCGCTCGAAGTGCTTCGAGGTCTCGACAGCAAAACGACCAAGGCGAAGCTGGCAGAGCGAGATCAGGCCGTGAAGGAGTGGGACGCCGAGGCGGACCTCGCGCAGCGAGTGGCGCAGGATGCCCAGTGGCGCGCAAGTCAAATCAAGCAGGGCAATCCGATTCCCAACAATCGCAAGAATCCGCCCACCGACCTGAGGCCCGGCCCGCTGGGCGACCACAACTTTCCTGGTCACTGCTACGCCGGCATGATAGCGCCGCTCGAAGGACTTTCGATAAAAGGGGCGATTTTTCACCAGGGCTACAACAACGCCTTCGATGGATCGACCGGTGCCGAGATGTATCGCGACATCTTTCCGGCCATGATCAAGGCTTGGCGATCGGCGTTTGGTGATTCGGAAATGCCGTTTGGTATTCTCTCGCTCTGTACCGATGGCGACCCACAAACTCGCGAAGACTATTGCGAGAAGATGTACAACGCCGGCATCGAAATCCGTGCCGCGCAATATCAAACGTTTCTCGATCTCTACGAGGCCGGCGATCAGAACATTGGCTTTGCGAGCTGCTACGACCTGCGTCGACGGTGGTATCACCCTCAGCTCAAGATTCCCGCCGGCGAGCGCCTCGCCCGATGGGCGCTGGCGACCGAGTATGGCTTTAACCGTCAAGTGCTCTGGAAACCACCGATGCTCGTGGGCATGGAGCTACGCGATGGCGCGGTGGTGCTGACGCTCGACACCGAAGTGGGCGATCCCGAAGAGGGCGCAATTGAGGGCTTCGCAATCGCGGGCGATGATCGCCGGTTCCACCCCGCCACCGTCGCCTATGCCGAGCTGGGTAAGAACGACCGAGGACAGCCGCAGTACGACCGCAAGCAACTCGTGCTGACCAGCATCATGGTTCCCGACCCGGTTCACTTCCGCTACGCCTGGGGTCGAAATCCGCTGGCCAACCTACAAGCGACCGGCAACAAAGACCTGCCCTTCGCGACTCAGCGAAGCGACAACTGGCGAATGGAAGAGGTGCCAAGGGGCGTTGTCGATGCCGAGGCGGCGGAATTCAACCCGCGCGCTGCCCAAGGCAAGATTCAGCAAGCATTGCGCGAGCAAGACAAGCAGCGGCGATTGAAAGAAGCGCACGAGGTGATCCGTTCGCTCGGCGAGTCGGTGCAGCTATAGGACGACACAGACATCGCTTTCACCAACGTCATTCCCGCCCGCGCGGGAATGACGGAACCATTGGGCTACTTCGACTTCGCCAACTCGCCCCACAGGTGAGCGCTCGCAGCGATGCCGCGATGGAAGTCGGCGAGGCTAAACTTTTCGTTGGGGCTGTGGGTGTTGTCGTCGTCGAGACCCCAACCGAGTAGCAGCACGTCGGCATCGAGTTCGCGTGCGAAGGTGCCGACAATGGGAATTGAGCCTCCTTCGCGGATGAACACGGGCCGGGTGCCGAAGGCCGACGCGATGGCGCTGGAGGCGGCTTGCATGTAGCGGCTGTCAAGCGGAAAGACGACGCCCGGCGCGCCGTGGAAGTCGATTAATTCGAGCTTGATGCCCACAGGAATTTGTGACTCAAGATGGTGCCTGAGCGCAGCAGTCAGTTCGCGGGGGTCTTGATCGGGAACGAGCCGGAACGAGACCTTGGCACCCGCTTTCGCCGGCAACACCGTTTTGGCTCCCTCGCCTTGGTAGCCGCTCCAGAGACCGTTGACGTCGCAGGTGGGCCGCGCCCAGCGACGTTCGAGCGTGCTAAAACCCGCTTCGCCCGCGAGCCCTTCGACGGCGAGTTGCTGTTTGAATTTCACTTCATCGAATGGCAATCGCGCGAACTCGTCGCGCTCGCGATCGGTGAGTGGCACGACGCGATCGTAAAACCCGGAAATCGCGATGCGACCTTCGGCATCGATAAGCGAAGCGAGCAGTTTGGCCAGCACGTTGGCCGGGTTAGTCACTGCGCCGCCGAAAGTGCCACTGTGCAGGTCTTGCTTCGGGCCTTGCAGGCGGATTTCGTAGTAGGCGATGCCGCGGAGCCCGTATGTGATGGCCGGCACGCCCGGCGCGAACTGCGAACTGTCGCTGATGACGACCACATCGGCGGCCAACTTGTCGCGGTGGGCGGCGACGAATGGTTCGAGGTGAGGGCTGCCGATTTCTTCTTCGCCTTCGATGAGCAGCTTGACCTGCATCGGCAAAGTCTCGCCGGTGGCCAACCAGGCCGAGAGGCCTAACAGATGTGTCAGCATTTGGCCTTTGTCGTCGGTCGCGCCTCGCGCGACGATGTTACCATCGCGCCGCGTCGGCTCGAACGGGGGCGTGATCCACTCGTCAAGCGGATCGGGGGGCTGCACATCGTAGTGGCCATAAACGAGCGCTACCGGAGCACCCGCCACTGGTGGAGTTTCAGCATACACAATCGGGTGGCCAGGCGTGTCAATTACCTCGCTTGCGAGCCCCATTGCCCGTAGCCGCGTCGCCACCCACTGAGCCGCTGCCTGAGTGTCGGCGTTGTGCCGCGAGTCGGCACTAACGCTGGGAATCCGCAGGAGTTCGATGAGATCGCTCTCGAACATTTCGGATTGCCGAGTGAGATAGTCGTTGAGCGTGGACATCGACATATTTCGCGCGAGTGAGGGGTACAGGCAAATTAGTCGAGTAAACCGTAGCCAGATTCGCAAAAATTCGGGGCCCTATCAAAACGCCGGAATTCATGCGAATCCGGCTCTACCCGAGAGAAGGCAAGGTTTTGCGGTTTATCGACCGCGACAATATAATAAGAAAAAGTCGCAGCGACCACTGCCACGATATTTCCATTCCCGCAACGAGCTAACTTGAACGATCACCATGGACGACGATCCTTTTAATCCGACTGGCGACAACCCCGGCATGGCGACAATCGTGTCGACTGCCACGAAGCCAAAGAAAAAGAAGCAGGGCAAAGGCATTCCGAAGTGGAACGTTGTGCTCTGGGACAGCGACGACCACACCCCCCAATACGTCATCACGATGCTTAAAGAGCTGTTCGGCCACGCCGACGAAACATGCTTTAAGCTGACGCAAGAAGTCGACCAGCGGGGCAAGGCGATCGTACTGACCACCACCCACGAACACGCTGAGCTGAAACGCGACCAGATTCTCGCCTACGGCAAAGACGCCGGCGTGAAGGGGTGTAAGGGGTCGATGCACTGTACGATTGAGCAGGTCGAGTGAAGCGAGGCAACACAAGAGAAGCCAGCCGACCCAATGGGTCGACTGGCCTAGGTTCAGTTCAGTTTATCATCGCAAGTGGCGACTATCGTGTCTGCGACTGGCCACCTTGCACCTGACCACGGTCGATGCGAATCGATTTTCCGTTGGGCAGTTCCGCCTTGAATGCGACGAGCACGCTCTTGTCGCCTGCCTTTACAGCCAGCCCCTCGGCGGTCAAGTCGTCGCCTTGCTCGAGTTGCTTGGTCGCTTCGGTTGGCTTGCCTAAGTCGACGATCATCGATTCACCCTCATCGGTTTCGATCATCGCCAACTGCCGCTGGGATCCTCGCACATCGATCGTTTTGGTCGAGTTGACCTGACCGGTGATTGACTGAGCGTTGACCATCGTTGAACGCTGTTGACGATCATCGATTTTCGTGGTCTGGCCATTGTGCTGCAGCTTGCGAGCAATCAACACAGGCTTGCTGCTTGCGGTCTTTGTCGCGAAACCGTGAGCAGTGATCTTGTCACCCTGGCTTAGCCGAATGTCGTTGTTCTGGGCGTTACCGAGATCGACGAGCATTTTGCCGCCATCGGTGAGCTTCACGAGGGCTTGTTGTCGTTTGTTACCCTGCACTGTGGCAGCGCGAGTCGACTGAACCGTTCCCTCGACCGTCCGCGATGTCATTTGCTTGTCGGAACCTTTTGTTCGATTCCGAGTTTGTTGAGCATCGCGGTTTTGCACCGATCGATCGATCTGCATCTCGTTGCCGTTGTGCTTGATCGACTCAGCCATCAACAGCTTGCGATCGTTGGCCTTCGCGGGAACCCCCGAGATGGTCACCCGATCACCGCGCTGCAACTGGGAATCGAGTTGCTTGGCAGGGCCACAATCGCAGAGGACCTTCTTGCCGTTATCGGTGTCGAGTATCACCAGCAGATGCTGATTGTCGCGTACCGAAACTTTCTTGGTGTCGGCAACTTCACCCTTGATCGTTGAGGCAGTGCGATTGATTCTCATCTTCTTCGCATCTTTTCCTGCCTGCACCCAATCGGCGACGATCACTTGCTTGTCACCAACTTTCACCTTCGGACCAGCGAAAGAGACTTCGTCGCCATTCGACAGTTGCACGTCGTTCATATCACTGGCGGGCCCGAGGTCGACAAGCGACATCGTTCCCTGGCTGTCGACGCGGGCAACTAGGTGCTGTGTGTCACGGACACTGACCTTTTTGGTCTGTTTGACGGTTCCCGTCATCTGTTGACGCTTGGAACTGTCGTTTCGCTGTGACTCGGCGTTTTCTTGGTTTTCGCCACTATTGGCAACTTGGTTAAGCGCGTAGTAGTCGAAATCCTCGTAAAAACCATCGCCATCCCAATCATGGGCGGACATCAGCGCGTCGTAATAGCCGTCGTTGTCGACATCGACGTAAGTATAGTTCGACTCGTAAAGCAGATTGGCCGGGTCACTATCGTAGAAATAGGTATACCCGTCGTCGTAATAGTCGTAAAACCAATCGTCATTGGCGTAGCGGTCGTCGTAACCATAGGAGCGACTGCTGTAATCACTCCGCTGCGAGTCGTCGGTTGTGTGATACTCGGTGTCTCCCGTGTTGTAGTCGTAGACATCGTTGTAGTCGTCCCAGTCTTCGTCCACGGGGACGTAGTCATTCCCATCGAACCACTCAGTTACGTCGTACCACGCATCTTGTTCGTAATAGGGCGAGTTTTCAGCCCAGTGGACATCGTTCTCTTCGCCACTGACGGTAGTGGCGAAAGGAAGGCAACTGAGAGTTGCCATCGCTGCACCTTTCCAAATTAATGTCTTCATTTGCTCGTTTCCCTTCGTTTCGAGGAATAGAATTAAGAAGAGTCGCACATCAACACCATCGACGCCGACTCACATTACCTGCAAAAGCCGCAAGCTCCATACCAGTCTCGCCTAAAACCGCAAAGCGACTGAAAAGACAAGCGAAAAAGTTGAAAACGAAGACGCGACGAACGACGGCTTGTGTAATCGATTTCCGATTCGGTTGCGCTGCCACCGCATTGAATTCATCTTGCGCAACAACGCATTGGTGCTGGCACTGGTTGGCGCGCAACCGGTACGATGAAAGAGACAGCAACTTGGTGGCCAAGCACCAACTCGTTTGCGTATTCATTGAACGCGAGGGGCTCGACCGCTGCGGCCCACGCCAACCCCCTCGATTGGCATCACCATCGGGACAATCGCTCTAAGCAGACCGCGTAACACGCATTGCCTAGTTTTTAAGCGGCCATTGCCTACCGCTCGTTGACATGCAACCCGGCGCGGTTTAACGTGCGGAGAGTCAACAACTTGCGCGCAGAGCCCCCGGTGTGGCTCGCGTCTTAGATTTTATTAGCGTGAGCACAAATTGAGCGACAAGCCGTGGGGCGGTGCTTTTGAGCAGCCGACCGATAAACTGCTCGAGGCCTTTAGCGAAAGCGTGAGCTTCGATCGCCGATTTTATGCGCACGATGTGCGCGGTTCGGTCGCTCACGCCACGATGCTGGCGGAAGTTGGCGTGCTGACTGCTGCCGAATCAGACCAAATTGCCGCCGCGCTTCACCAGATTGTGCGTGAAATCGAGTCAGGTGAGTTCGAGTTCAAGACCGAGCTCGAAGACATTCACATGAATATCGAGCGAGCACTCGTCGATCGCATCGGCGACGTGGGCCGCAAACTTCACACCGGCCGCAGTCGTAACGACCAGGTCAGCACCGACTTTCGGCTTTGGATTCGCGACGCGATCGACCAACTCGACGCGCTGCTCGCGAATTTACAGCGAGCGTTCGTTGGTCGATCTGATGGCGATGCCGGCGTGATTCTGCCAGGCTACACTCACTTGCAACGTGCCCAACCGGTGCTGGCGACGCATTACTGGCTCGCCTATTGCGAAAAGTACGCCCGCGACCGTGCTCGGCTTGCCGATTGCCGAAAACGCGTCAACCAGCTTCCGCTCGGCACAGCGGCCCTTGCCGGAACGACTATACCGATCGACCGCCAGATGGTCGCCGACGCTCTCGGCTTCGAGGGGCTGGTGGCCAACAGCCTCGACTCATCGAGCGACCGCGACTTCGCGCTTGAGTTCGCCTATTGCCTCACACAAATTGCGATCCACCTGAGCGGCTGGGCCGAGGAGTGGATTTTATGGTGTACCAGTGAGTTCAATTTCTTATCGCTCCCCGATGCGTTTTGCACCGGCTCGTCGATCATGCCTCAAAAGAAAAACCCCGACGGACTCGAGCTGATCCGCGGTAAGTCGGCCCGCGTGGTGGGCAACCTGACGAGCCTGCTGGTGCTGACGAAGGGGCTCCCGCTCGCTTACAACCGCGACTTGCAAGAAGACAAAGAGCGTGTGTTCGATTCGTTCGACACGGTCTCAGCGAGCCTGGCGCTGGCCGCGCCGATGGTCGCTGGGGCGACGCTCAAGCGCGATGCCATTGCCGAGCGACTTGACCGAGGCTATCTCGACGCGACGACGCTGATGGAATACCTGATCGGTCGTGGTGTTCCTCAGCGAACGGCCCACCACATTATCGGCAGCCTCGTTGCGACAGCGATCAAGCAGGACAAGCGGCTCGCCGACCTTTCGCTCACAGAGTTCAAGGCGGCCCACGCTGATCTCGATGAATCGGTCTATGGCGTGCTCGGCGTCGAGAAGGCGATCGCCGCCTTCAAAAGCGTCGGCTCAACCAATCCGGCGATGGTCGATGAACAACTGACAAAGTGGCAGAACTTGCTGGCGAACTGAATACCAACCAAAGATTATTAGCCGCCGATGAACGCCGATGTACGCAAATAAACACAGAAAAACGGCAACTATGCGAATCATCCTCCTACTACTTCTGTTAGCTCTTACGAGTCCCTTTCAACTGGCACTCGCTCAAGAACCCGAAGCACCGGCCGCGATTAGCGATCCGTCGGTTCTTGCCGCGCTCGAGTTACCTCGCACCGATCCGATCGACTACATCACAGTGATCGAGGCGCTCGTCGCGTTTGGACGACCCGACTTGGCGTCCGCGATTGTTGACGAACTCGTAGCACTCAATCTCGATGCGGCTTCGCGAGGCGAACTTGTCCGCCAAATCGGTTCGGCAAGAATGTTGAAGTTGGCTCGCAACAAGCAATTGCCTGAGGCGATGCAGACTTTCGCCCAAGAAACGATGGCGGCAGCCGGAGCCGCGGCCGTTTCGCCCGATCGCATTGCCGACCTCACGCGACAACTCAGCGACCCTTCGCTGGCCAAACAGCAAGAGGCGATTCGTGAACTGGCGAACATTGGCGAGCCGGCGGTGGCCCCCGTGTTAGAGCTGCTCGCCCGTCGCGACGCACCTACTGCTTCTCGCGGACCGGCGCGACAGACGCTGCTGCGACTGCAACCGGCGAGTGTGCCGGCGCTGCTGGCGGC
>JBGSWC010000138.1:0-5458 GCA_041752635.1 Pirellulales bacterium
AACGCTCCGCCGCGACCTCGCCAGCCTGCGCGAGCAGTGGGAAGCCGAGAAGCTGGGGGTGGGCGACGTCCACGAAGTCCGTCGCCAGCTCGAACAGGTAAAGTTGCAAAGCCAGCAGCAGGCGAACGCGATCAAAGACAAGCAAGCAGCAGGCGAACTGATCGACGAGACCGATTACCAAAAACTCTACGAACTCGATGTCGAACAACGCAAACTCGAAGCTCACTTGGCCGACATCGAATCGCAAGTCGAAGATACGGCAACATCCGACGAGCCGAAGCGCCGACTGCTCCGCCAAGAAGTTGGCCCCGAAGAGATCGCCGAGGTCGTCGCCGCTTGGACTGGCATCCCCGTGAGCCGCATGGTCGAAACCGAACGCGCGAAGTTGCTGGTGCTAGAAGAACGACTCCATCAACGAGTCATCGGCCAAGACGAACCGGTAACCGCTGTCGCCAACGCGGTGCGCCGTAGCCGTAGCGGGTTGCAAGATCCCAACCGCCCGATTGGTTCGTTCATTTTCTGTGGCCCTACCGGGGTCGGCAAAACCGAGCTTTGCAAAGCGCTCGCCCAAACGCTGTTCGACAGCGAACAGGCGATGGTGCGACTTGATATGAGCGAGTTCATGGAAAAACACACAGTGAGCCGCCTGATCGGCGCGCCGCCGGGGTATGTCGGCTACGAAGAGGGGGGCAAGCTGACCGAAGCGGTCCGACGGCGTCCCTATTGCGTGGTGCTCCTCGACGAAATCGAAAAGGCTCATCGCGATGTCTTCAACATTCTGTTGCAAGTCCTCGACGACGGTCGCCTCACCGATAACCACGGCCACACGGTCGACTTCACCAACACGATCATCGTGATGACCTCGAACGTCGGCAGCAAATTGATTCAGTAACTTGCGACCGACGGCGTGTGGGTCGACGACATGCGCGGCTCGGTTCTCGAAGCGCTGCAGGCAAGGTTCCTGCCCGAATTCCACAACCGTATCGACGAAGTCAATGACTTCCAGCCGCTTGCCCGCGATCAGATCAACCGTATCGCCGAACTACAAGTCGACCACCTTGCAAAACTCCTTGTTCGCCAAGGGATGACACTCGAAGTCACCCCCGCTGCGCTCAAAGAACTAGGCAACCGAGGCTACGACCCGGCTTACGGAGCCCGGCCACTCAAGCGAGTCGTTCAGCAGCAGTTGCAGAACCCACTCGCAGCCGAGCTACTTAGGCGAACTGATGTTGAAGGTTCCAAAGTGACGATCGATTACGATGGCGATCAGTTCTCGTTTGAGTTCAGCTCGTAGTTCGCGACGCTGACGAAGGGCCGATACGTGCGTAGTCACCCGATTTATCGGGTTTCCAAAGCACAACCATCGTGTCGAAAGACCGCATGAATGCGGTCACTCCATGCAGTTGCTACAAGCGCGCTACTTCGCGGGCTCTTCTTTCGAGATCATTGAATCAAGCATCGTTCCAATTAGTGCGGTAGTCTGTGCGTCGCTGCCGACCATTTGGTCGCCGCTCGATTTTCCTTGGGCTCCACCCACAACCATCACGCGAGGGGTGATTTCGATGCCACTCTCGCCAACGACTTTCAAGACTTCGACCAGGGCCGCGTTGCCTTTGCCGATTTGCTCGGCGATCAACTGATAGGCGTTGGCTTGGGCTTCGGCTTTGATTTTCACCGCTTCGGCCTCGGCCTCGGCTTCGATGATTTGTTTTAACTTGTCTTGTTCGCCGATTTGCACACCGTATTTGGCCGTGGCGAGCCGTTTTTCTTCTTCGGCTTCTTGCTCGGTGCGGGTCAGTTCTTTCTTCTGTTCGGCTGCTCGTTGTTGCTCTTTGAACGTATCTTGTTCTTGCAGCGCCAACTCGCGGTCGGTTCGTGTTTTTAGCAGCGTTCCGAGCGTCGCTTCGTCGCCGACGTCGCCGATTCGCACGCCCGTGACGGTCACCCCAATCAAGCTCATTTCCTCTTGCAGCATGTTGAGCGATTGCGATTCCTGTTGCGAGCGCTGTTTCACATAGTCGAGCGCTTTGACCGTCTCGGCATTGTTGCGGAAGATGGCGCGTACCTGCGAGTTCATCACCTTTCGTAAACCTTCTTGATCGTCGCCAACGGTCGCAACCAAGAGCGGCGCGTTGGCCGGTTCGATTTCGTATTCGACACGGACATCGACCGGAAACGTGAAACCGTCGCTGGTGCGGACGATGATTTCGCTCTCTTCGTGTTCGCCCGACTGACGAACGGTCGCGTCGGTGTAACGGGTCACCTGTTTGGCGGTCGAAATGTTGGTGATCTCATAGGCGTCGGTATTGCGGTAGTACTGTCCAGGTGTGAGCGGGTCGCGGCGGATGCCCCGCTGGCCGTCGAGCACGAGCCGTGTCGAACGGGTCGCCTTCTCTCCCTCTGCCGGCGGACCGGCTGGCTCGCCGACGTTGCTCTTGACGACACCGACCGACGCTTTTGCAACGTCGACGAACTCGACTTGCTTTACTTCGAATAGTTTTGTGTTGATGCGGTAGCTACCTGGCTCCAAGACACTCGCCTGCGGTCCGCGATAGCCGCCCCCTTCGGTCAAGAAATACCTAGCATCGGTCATCCGCTTTTTTTGTTCGTCAGTCCACTCGGGAGCATAAGCCGACCCGTCGGGAAGCGGCAGCCCATCGCGAGCAGTGATGATGCCCTGGTTTCCCTTTTCGATGTTGGTGATTGGCACTAGCTCGATGCTATAGACCATGGGCCAGTACCAAGGGTGCCAACCTGGGCCGAGAATGTTAGCCTGAGGCCCCATTTCGCCCTCGGTTGCGATGATCTTGCCTGGGGGTAAGGTCGCAAGGGCCCATTCTTTGGTGACAAGGCCGACTGCATCTTCGTCGACGTATACAAAGCTGGCGAGCGTAAAACCAGCGAACAGCACCACAGCCGCCCCAGCGGCAGCGGCAATTCGCAATAAACCGCTCAATTGAGCCGAGAACACAAGCAGTGCAATCGCGAGACCGACGCCGACGAGCATAGCGAGTCCAGAAAACATGATAAACCTCTCAAGGATAGATTTGTGTCCGACTGTTGATTCTGGGCCGAAGCCCACACTACTACTTACTGTAGTGGAGCGGTCCGTTGGCAGCTATTCGCGACGAAAATCGGAATCTTGGCGGGTTTCGAGGAATGGTGAATTGAGAATCGGAGTGGTAGAGGTTGTGCAAGTCGCGTAACCAATCTAATCGCGACAAGGCGATCCAGCGCACGTCGGCGACTGCAAAACCGAAGCCCTGAACGCGGGTACTCGCGTTGTTCCGGCCTGCTTTTTTCGGAATTCGCGCTGACGAGGTGGGCAATTCAGAATTCGTTGCGGAGCACTAATCTTAAGCGATTCACGCGAATCAGAAAAAAGTCCAGCGCAGTTCCAATCGCTGTTGTTTTTCAATTAGCGAAGATTAGCGCGGATTAGCTGGACATCGCCAAGTCGTTGATCGAGGCAGCGCAGACAAACGCCGTTTATCGCAGATAGTCAGCGTTCGTGCATCGTACGTTGACGGCTAGTTCACGAAGGGCTCAAGCCCAAGGAGGTGCGACTGTCGCCGTTCATCGCATTTTCCATCAAAATCAATCGGCGTTTATCCGCGTTCATCGGCGCTCCCTGGAATCGGTTGCATCGCGAACTGGCGCTGTCCAGTTAGCGTTCCCGAAAAAAATCCGCGCTCTTGGCGACCTCTGCGGTTTCTCCTAACTCCGGTGGCCGTCACCGGCTCCCGGCTCGCCTTGCCCGTCTGCCACAAACCGGCGACAATGGCCGGTTTACGAGCTTTCCCGGCGTGAACCGGCCACTGCCTTGGTGGGTCCAAACGTGGGGCATCCTGTTTCCGAGTACGGGTTATGCGAAAAATCGAAATCTACGACACCACGCTCCGCGATGGGGCTCAGGGCGAGGGGGTTAACTTTTCGCTCGAAGACAAGGTGCTGATCGCCAAGCGGCTCGACGCGCTCGGGGTCGATTTCATCGAAGGGGGATATCCGCTCTCGAACCCCAAGGATGCCGAGTTTTTTCAGCGGATGGGGGCCGAGAAGCTCAAGCACAGCAAGATTTGTGCGTTTGGCATGACCCGACGCAAAGGAGTCAAGCCGGCTGACGATCCGGGCATGAAGGCGCTGGAGGCGAGTCGCGCGCCAGTCATCACGATCGTCGGCAAGACAAGCGACTTTCACGTTCGCGAGGTGCTGAGGGTATCGCTCGACGAGAATATCGCGATGATCGCCGAGACGGTGGCTTATTTTGTGAGCCTGGGACGCGAGGTGATTTACGATGCCGAGCATTTTTTCGATGGGTGGAAGCTCAATGCCCAGTACGCAGCTTCGACCATCAAGGCGGCGGCCGATGCCGGGGCGATGCGGATTGTAATGTGCGATACCAACGGTGGCTCGATGCCCGAAGAGATCGCCGCTATCGCCCGAGAAGCGGCCGAGGCGGTCGACACGCCGTTGGGGATTCACACACATAATGACTGTGAACTGGCGGTCGCCAATTCGCTCGCCGCTGTCGATGCCGGGGCGGTGCAGGTGCAGGGGACGATCAACGGGCTGGGCGAACGGTGCGGCAATGCCGATCTAGTGAGCGTGATGGCAAATCTTGCGCTCAAGAAACAAGGCTACCAGGTGCTCGGCGGCAAAGGGGTCGAGTGTCTTACCGAACTTTCTCGCTATGTTTACGAAATCGCCAATATGGGCTACCGCGGTAATCAGCCTTTCGTGGGACCGAGTGCGTTTGCTCACAAGGGGGGCATGCACGTTCATGCGGTCAATCGCGTCGCCCACAGCTACGAGCACATCAATCCCGAGGCGGTCGGCAACGAACGCCGGGTGCTGGTGAGCGAGCTTTCGGGGCGGTCGAACATCATCGCGATGACCACCAAGCACGACTTGGCCGAGAACAAGGAACTCATGGATTCGATCTTGCAAGCTGTGGTCGATCTCGAAAACCGGGGCTATCAGTTCGAAGCGGCCGAGGCCTCGTTCGATCTACTCGTGAAGCGGCTGGCGGGGACTTACACACCCCACTTCGAGCTAATTAAGTTCCATGCCGAAGTCGAAAGTCGAGGGGGTCAACCACTGACCGAAGCGACAGTTAAATTGATCGTCGACGATGTTGTGATGCACGAAGTGGCCGAAGGGGATGGTCCGGTGAACGCGCTCGACGCTGCGTTGCGGAAAGCGCTGGAGCCACGATTCCCGGCGCTCAGAGACATGCACCTAATGGACTACAAGGTCCGCGTCATCAACAGCGAAGCGGCTACGGCGGCGAGCGTACGCGTGGTGATCGAAACCCGTGACGCCGATGGGCAGGTATGGGGCACAGTGGGTGTCAATGAAAATGTCATTCAAGCGAGCTGGGATGCTCTGGTCGACTCAATTGAGTACAAACTATGCAAAGAAATCGTTTAGGCTACCTTATTGTCGCCGCCATTACTTG
>JBGSWC010000139.1:0-10957 GCA_041752635.1 Pirellulales bacterium
GAAGGGTGCGGAGCCGATCCCACTTTTTCAACACTTCAAACCTTCGCCGTGGCGTATTTTGTTTTCTAATTCGCCCTGGTTCGGTTATGCTCCGGCTGGGCTCTGGGGGGAATTTCGGTCGAACAGCAAACGACTCGTTGCCGGAATCGCAGCTATTGTCGTTACTAATCACATTTTCTTTGTCGAGACAAGGAATCCGGCGATGAACGGCCGCAGAGGGTTCACTTTGGTGGAGTTATTGGTGGTGATCGCCATCATTGGCATTCTGGTGGCGCTGCTGCTGCCTGCGGTGCAATCGGCTCGCGCGGCTGCCCGTCGCATGTCGTGCACCAACAATCTCAAGAATCTGGCGATCGCGCTGCACAATTATCACAGTGCTAACAAGAAGTTCCCCAAGGGCTTTGATGACGACAAGCGCACGACCGCCAATTGGGCGTGGACAAACCACATCCTTCCTTACATCGAGCAGCAACCGCTCTACGACTCGCTAGGTGTTGGCAATCGCACTCTCAGCCAGTTCTTCGTTGACGCCCGCACTGGCCGAGATAAGGCCAACATTAAGCTGGTGCAAACCCCGCTCAAGATTTTCCGATGTCCCTCTGACCAGTTCCCCGACTTGCTGCCGCGTACGAGCGCAGGTGTCAATCTCTTTTACTCGACCGTACAAGGAGGCAGCGCGCGGCACTTTGACAGCAATAGTTCGCCACCGAATTTTGAGCCCGCAACATCCAACTACATCGCAATGAAGGGACTGTACGATAATCAATGGTGCGACACGGGTCGTGACAATTGCAAGAACAACGGCATCTTGTTCTGGGAGAGCGAGACGGCAACGAAGCACGTTACCGATGGCACGTCCAACACCATCCTGTTAGGTGAGCGTAATGGCCGCTGCCTGGCGGGTAGCTGGATTGGTTGTCGCAATCCCCCAGGTCCCGACATGTGGGGCTCGTACTACGTTTTGGGACGAGCCAGCATCAAATTGAATCATCCCACTACCGGGGCTCATAACACCTGTACCGAAGGTTTTGGCAGCGATCACCCCGGTGGTGCGTTTTTTGCGATGGCCGATGGCGCTGTTACTTTCATCGAAGACAACATCAGCTTCAATAATGGCGGCATTCCTGATCGACACTACAAGCCGAGTAACCCCCATACGTATATTGCAGATCAGTTGGGTGTTTACCAACGGCTGGCCGGTCGCAACGATGGTGCAGTCAATTCCGAGCTTTAATTCTCGACCACTCCAGATGGTATTTCGATAATGTACCGCGAGCTTCTTGTTCTGGTTTTGATGTTGTCCGCTATTGGTTGCGGTGCCAAAGGGCCCAAGCTGGTGAACGTCGAGGGGACTGTCACCCGCGGCAGCGAACCTGTCGCCGGCGCGCTTCTTAGCTTCCAGCCCGATGATCCGGCTGCTTCGCCCTCGTACGGTGAAACCGACGCATCGGGCCGCTACAAGCTAGAGTTTAGTCCTCAGCGCAGCGGAGCGATGGTCGGTATGCACACGGTGACGATCACCACCGAAAACGAAAACCTCCGGCAGTCCGAAACAATGCCGGCCGAGTATCGCGAGGGCAATGGAGTCAAGCGAGAAGTCAAAGACGAGAACAATATCATTGATTTCGCAATCGAGTCGAAGTAGCGATTCGTCGATTCTGGCGAAGATCGACTCGACCCAGAGTTGGTTTTTCTTTGAGGGCAGGTTGATGCGGAAGTCGCCAGAATCCCGGTACAGCGGTCACTGCGAACAAGATCGAAGGCACTCTGTTGCCCAGAATCACCGCTTATCGCAGCGGTAATTTCCGATCTGGCCCAGAGGCAATCCTGTTGCTCGAAGTCGATTGTGCGAAATCGGCGAAGAGTCCAGCACCAGCATGGCTTTTGAGATTTACCCCCCAACCTGCTAGACTATGCGTGCTACTTTTCTTTCGGGCACGGCGGCGATGCAAGTTGTTTACGTTCACTATCACCTGAATCGCGGCGGCGTGACCCAGGTGATTATCAATCAAATCCGTGCCGTCGCGGAATTGCCCCGCGAAAAGCGACCAACTCGCATCGGTGTCCTCTACGGCGGACGGCACGATGGTTGGCCACGACGGTTGTGGGCTGGCGAAGCGCCGATTGAGGTAGAACTCATTGGCCTCTCGGAAGTCGACTACGACGAAACCGAATTGGCCAGGCCCGAAGCACTTGCCGAGCATGTAGCTCGCACACTGAAGGGGAAAGGATTCGGCCCCCAAGACACGTTGTTACACGTACACAACCACTCACTCGGCAAGAATGTGTCGTGGCCCGGCGCGCTCAGGAATCTGGCGAAGCAGGGCTTTCGCATGTTGCTACAATTGCACGACTTTGCCGAAGATTTTCGACCAAATAATTATCGCCGGTTGATGCACGCGACCCAGTCTGAGTCGCCCAGCGAGTTGGCCGCCGTGCTCTACCCAAGCGGCCCAGCCATTCACTATGCGGCACTCACCCAGCGTGATGCCAAAATTCTCAAGTCAACCGGTGTCGCCGAAGAGCAGCTTCACTTGCTGCCGAATCCCATTGGCGAATCGCTCGAATTGCCCGATGGCGAACACGCTCGCGCGAGAGTTCGTGAGCGGCTGGGCATTCCGCTCGATAGCCGACTGTTGCTCTATCCCGTGCGGGGCATCCGCCGCAAGAATCTGGGCGAGCTGCTTCTGCTTGCCGGGCTGAGCGACCCGGAAGTGTGGTGTGCGGTGACACTCGCGCCACAAAATCCGGCCGAGCTCGAATCGTTCGACCGCTGGCGAGCCTTGAGCGAAGAACTCGACCTGCGATGTTTGTTCGACACTTGTGGCGAGGGGGGAATTGAATTTACTGAAGCCGTGGCCGCCAGCGATCTGCTCGTGACAACCAGCATCGCAGAGGGCTTCGGCATGGTTTTTCTTGAAGGCTGGCTGGCGGGAAAACCACTGGTGGGGCGAGACTTGCCTGAGATTACGTGCGATGCGGTGAAGTCGGGATTGAGCCTCGACGGGCTCTATCGCAAATTGGCGATTCCGCTCGACTGGGTTGGCGGGCGAATCGATCTGGGCGACGACATCTACCATGCCTATCAGTGGGCTTGCCACGATTATGGGGTGCCGGTTGCCGAACGCGAGGACGTTGTCACACAGCTCGATCGGTTGATGGAAGGTGACGCGATCGACTTCGCCCACCTGCCAACCATTTTTCAGCAACGTGTCATTCGCCGCGTAGCAGCCGACCCGGCCGCAACTCGCGTAGCGTTGTGTGCCGTCAATCCGGGACTCGATGAATTGCTCGCAGGACGTTGTTCGGCCTCCGACGAGGTCATCGCCCAGAATGCGGCGGTTGTTCGAAAGTGCTATTCAATGGCCCAGATGTCCGATCAACTGGGCGCCGTTTATCGCCGTCTGCTGGCACAAAATGCAGGCGAAGTCGACAACCGGCTGCCGGCCGGCGAACAGGTGCTCGCGAACTTGTTGAAGCTGTCGCGGCTGCATCCGCTGAGGCTCGAATCGTGAGCGAGGCGGCCGACTACATCCGCGAACATGCCGCCCGGCTCGCGCCTTCTCCGACGAATGTTGCGCCACAACTGGAGCCGCTCGACGGGATTCGCGCGGTGCTGTTCGACGTCTATGGCACGCTTTTTGTCAGCGGGTGCGGAGATATATCGATAGCGGAGGGTAGCGACTCGATGGTTGCCTTTGGGCCGTCGCTGGCTGAGGTTGGTCTTACGCTCACCGCTGACGAGGCGGCGGCTCGCGAGATTTTCCATACCTGTGTTCGCGAACACCAAGCCAGCCTAGCCGATCGATTTCCATCGCCCGAAGTCGACATTGTTTCGGTATGGAAAGATGTCGTTGCAAAATTGACGTTGCAGAAATTTGTCGCTGGTCAATCAGACCGAGTCGATTGCCGGCAACTTGCGCTAGCCTACGAAATGTGTGTGAATCCGGTGTGGTCGATGCCTGGGCTGGTGGAGTGTTGCGAAACAATTCGCGAGGCCGGACTGGCACTGGGCATTGTTAGCAATGCTCAGTTTTTCACCCGCGAGTTGTTCGCCGGAATGTGCGGCCGCACGCTGGCCGAATTGGGCTTCGATGATGAGCTATGTGTGTGGTCGTACGAGCATCTGCGCGCGAAGCCCGACACGTTTCTCTACGAACTCGCTGCCGGGGCGCTTGCGACCCGGGGTATCTCGCCGCGTGAGACACTCTATGTTGGCAATGACATGCGCAACGACGTCATGCCTGCCGCCAAGGTGGGTTTCCGCGCAGCGCTGTTCGCGGGCGACGCGCGGAGTTTGCGACTCCGCGAGGGCGATTCGTCGGTCGCGGGAGTTGTTCCTGACAGAGTTATCACAGATTTGGCTCAAATCATCGGCATTCTCGGCCTTGCCCAGGGATGAAGGTGGCGTACACTTGCGTCGAAATTGTTCGCTGGCGCTCGGATTGAGCCGACGGTGCTAGCCGCGGGTAACGTCATTCATATTGCCTGCGGCTAGCGCCGTCGGCTCAACCAGTGCCGCGCAGTTCGCTCGCTACCAAGTCGGATCATGCCCACCAAAAAGCCCATCATGAAGAAAAAAGTACTCCCTCCCGGCCATAACATCGGGTTCGTCGGCACCCGCTTTGCCGGGACCGATGGCGTTTCGCTCGAGGCGGCCAAGTGGGCCAAAGTGCTTTGGCACCATCGGCATGTGAGTCATTGGTTCGCGGGCAAACTCGACACAAATCCCGACGTCAGCATGCTGGTGCCACACGCTTACTTCGGCAATCCCGACATCTTATGGGTCAACCAGCGGGTGTTCGGCTGCACCACGCGCGATTCCGAAGTGACTCGCCGCGTGCTCTCGCTGGCCGATCACCTCAAGCGGTCGCTCTATGAATTCACGCGCAAGTTCGACATCGAAATTCTTGTCGTACAAAACGCGCTGACGATTCCGATGAACATCCCCCTCGGCATGGCAATCACCATGTTCATTGCCGAAACCGGCTTTCCAACGATAGCCCACCATCACGACTTTTATTGGGAACGCGACCGCTTCAGCGTCAACGCCTGCGGCGATTTTCTGCGGATGGCTTTTCCCTGTACGCTCCCCAGTGTGCAGCACGTCACCATCAATAGCGAAGCCCAACGGGCGCTCAGCCACCGCCGGGGAGTGTCGAGCATTCTGGTGCCGAATGTCATCGATTTCGACACGCCGCCGCCGTCGGTCGATGACTTCAACGCCGATTTTCGCGAGAGCATCGGCATCAAGCCCGATGACATTATGTTCTTGCAGCCAACTCGCGTGGTTCCGCGCAAGGGAATCGAACACTCGATCTCGCTGCTCGCGCAACTCAACAACCCCAAGTGCAAGCTAGTAATTTCGCACGAGTCGGGGGACGAGGGACACCAGTACCTGCACGCCTTGCAAGAAATGGCCGAGCACCAAGGAGTCGACCTCCGCGTGGTGGCCGACCACATCGGCGAAGAACGGGGCTATCGCGAAAACGGCGCAAAAGTCTATTTGCTCGCCGACGCCTACGCCCATGCCGACTTCATCACCTATCCGAGCCTCTACGAGGGCTTTGGCAACGCACTGATCGAGGCGTTCTATTTTCGCAAACCGGTGCTCGTGAATCGCTACTCTATTTTTGTGACCGATATCGAACCGCGTGGCTTCGACGTGATTGCAATGGATGGATATCTAACCAAGCATGTCATCGACCGCGTTCGCCAAGTGATCGACGATCCCAATTACCGCGAAGCGATGGTCGAAAAGAATTTTACGCTAAGCCGGAAGTTTTTTAGCTATGGCGTCTTGCGCCGCAAATTGCGGGCGCTTATTACGAATGTCACAGGTATGGATGACCTGTAATCAAAAGAGTGGCTAGAGGCACGCATCGAACCGAGCAAATCGGTTACAATAGGAGCTTACGTTTAGCACGATTCGCCACGGAGGAAAGTTCTGATGCACTCGCCACTCGCCTCGATCATTGCCGCGGGCACTAAGCTTTGGCTCGATTCGGTCGATCCCGACCTAGTTGCCACTAACCGCGCCCTCGGTGCGACAGGGGCCACTTCGAACCCCATCATCATTTCTGACCTGATTGCAACGGGTCGGTTTGACGATGCGATCGGCAAAATGCTGCGAGGCGAACAGGCAGACGACAGTTTCGTTGCTTGGCAAATCACCGATCGGGTCGTCCGCGATGCGCAGCAAGTTTTTCTGCCGGTGTGGCAAGAAACCAAGGGGAACGATGGCTACGTCAGCTTCGAGCTCGACCCGCTGCTCGAAGATGCCGATTGCCCGCTCGACGATGATGCCAAAGTGGCCAAATACATCGAGCTCGGTCGCCAGTGGTCGGCGGGTCACGACAACCGCATGATTAAAGTCCCTGCCACGCCGGCCGGTATCGGCGCTTTGCCCGAGCTTGCCGCAAGCGGCGTGCCGCTCAATGTCACGCTAATTTTTACCGACGAACAATATCGCGCCGCACGCGATGCGGTGTGGAGTGGGGCCCAGCGGCTGTCGTCGCTCGACAAATTCAAGAGCGTTTACAGCATCTTCATCTCGCGTCTCGATGTATACACCGAGACCCATGTGCTGGAACTCTCGCCCACTGCCCAAGGCGAAGTGGGCACCGTGAATGCCAAACTCATTTGGCGCGAGAATCAGCAATTTTGGCAACAACAGTCGACTCCGCTTGCCCAAGAAATAGTGTTTGCTAGCACTGGCACCAAGAAGCCCGATGATCCGCCGTGGAAATACGTGGCCGCGCTCGTGGGGAGCGACATTCAAACCAATCCCCCGGCCACCAACGAAGCGGTCGAGGCGAGCGAACGCGATTATCCGCGCACCATCGACGAGCTCCCCTCACAAGCGATACTCGACGAAATCGCCGCCAAGGTCGATCAACAAAAATTGCACGAAGTGCTGATGTCCGAAGGGCTAAAAAAGTTTGCCGATCCACAGAAGAAACTACTGAAACTGATTGGCGACAAGCGGGAGGCGATGGCCCCTCGGTAGTCGGTTCGCCGGCGAGCCATTAAGCTAGTTGGTTCATTAGCCCCGAACCATTGTGAGCCAGCATGCCCAAATCGCCCTCGCTAGCCGAGCGTCTCGCCGTTCTTTATCCTGATCACGCTAGCGAATTAGCCGCGCGAATAGAATCTCTGATCGAAGCCAAACGGCAAGAGTCGCCGACGACCTCAGGCGATGCCTCGGCAGTCGAAGCTCCCACGAAAGTCCACCGCCCCGCATTATCTGAGCGGGATGTTGTGCTGATCACCTATGCCGACCAAATTTGCGGCAACGGCTCCTCGCCCTTGGCGAAACTTTCACAGTGGCTCCGCGATACCGAGCTCGACGAACTGTTTGGTGTCGTGCACCTGTTGCCGTTTTGCCCTTGGTCGTCGGACGACGGGTTTTCGGTCATCGATTACCTCGAGGTCGATCCCAAAGCGGGCACGTGGGACGACATTGCAAAGTTGAGCGAGCAGGTCGACTTGATGTTCGACCTTGTGCTCAATCACATCTCGCAAGAAAGCGATTGGTTCCGCCGCTACAAGCAGGGCGAAGAACCCTTCACGCGTTATTTTATCGAAGTCGACAGCAACTTCGATACGTCGCAAGTCGTCAGGCCACGCAGTTTGCCTTTGGTCACCTCGCTCATGACCACCCGCGGCACACGTGACGTTTGGACGACCTTCAGCGACGACCAGATGGATCTCAACTATGCCGAACCCGATCTGATGGTCGCGATGCTCGACGTGCTGCTCGAATACGCCAAGCGCGGCGCGCGCATCATTCGCCTCGACGCCATCGCCTATCTGTGGAAAACAAGCGGTACCACCTGCATACATTTGCCCGAGACACACGCGGCGGTCAAGCTGATGCGCGATGTCGTGACCGCAGTTTACCCTGGCACACTGCTGTTGACCGAGACCAATGTGCCGCACGCCGAAAACGTTGCCTATTTCGGCGATGGCGACGAAGCGCACATGGTCTATCAGTTCAGCCTGCCTCCGCTATTGGTCGATGCGTTTGTGCATGGCGACGCGGTGTGGCTCAAAAAGTGGCTCAGCGAACTTGCTCCGCCGCCACCAGGTTGCACCTATTTCAATTTTACCGCCAGCCACGACGGCATCGGTGTTCGCCCGCTCGAAGGGCTTGTGCCCGACGACCGTTTCAATCGCATGGTCGACGCGATGCGCGATCGGGGCGGGCTCGTCGGCACACGCCGCCAGCCCGATGGTGCCGATGTACCTTATGAACTGAACATCAGCTACGTCGACGCTTTGTCGCCGACGGCGATGACACGCAAGTCCGACGCCGAACTCCACGCCCGACGGTTCCTCACCACCCAAGCGGTGATGCTCGCCCTGCAGGGCATGCCAGCCGTTTACATTCACAGCCTCGTCGGGAGCCAAAACGACACAGCCGGCGCGACCGAGAGCGGCATCAACCGCCGCATCAACCGCCGCAAGTTCGACCGCCAAGGCATCGACGCCCAAGTGGCCGACATCACGTCGCTCTCGGGCATGATTTATTCGGGATACAAACGTCTGCTCGCGACGCGCTGCGAAGTTGCCGCCTTCCACCCCGAAGCCGATCAAGCGGTTGTCGCCGACACCCCCGACGAAGTGCTGGCCTTCACACGCACAAGCATCGACGGCAAGCAAGAGGTTTTGGTGCTGGCGAACTTTGGCGACGAACCGATATCGGTAAAAGCGATCGACATGTTCGGGAAAGACAGGAAGAAGGTACGCGGATTGCTCGAAAACATCGAGCAGAAAACTGGCAGCGTCGAACTGCCACCCGGTGGATGTGCTTGGCTACTGGCCGAATAGTCGTCGCCACTGCAGTCTGAGTCTACCCGACTTCAATCGGCGGAAAAGCAATCCACGAGGCGTCTCTCAACTGAAATGCTCGGCCGCTGATTTCAGACTCGCCGACTGTCATAAACAACCACTTCAGCCGACTAACAATGGCTTCGCGATTGGGTTGCTTGAGTGCAATGACGATCAGTCCAGCATGGTGCGGATGAGAGTGGCGAAGCGTATGAAAAAAGTCGCGATCTGTGGTCAAGAGCACCGCACCGATCGATTTCGCATATTCAATCAGCGCTATATCCGTCGCACCCTCAAGTTCGGTTCCACGTGGATCGACCCAGTCAAATCCATTGTCTTCGAGCAAATCGGTCGCCGACTTCGGAAAGTTTTCGTCGAGTAGGAACTTCATGTGACTGGTTCGTAGTCGGCGATTTGGTAGGAGCTAAGCTCGCTCGCAAACGCGAGAGCGGCAAAAATATCCTCCCGCGACACATTTGGATAATCAACGAGAACGTCGTCGATTGAGTCGCCTCCAGCAAGCGCACCGAGGAGCGTCGAAACTAGCACGCGAGTACCCTTGATAACGGGTTTACCGTGGCAAGTGTCTGGTTGAATCGAAATTCTGTCGTTCATGTCATAGTTCCAAAAGCAATGAAGCGGCGCTACTGACAGTAGCATACACGTCGACCGACGCCGAGCCAACTTCGCTCTAAGCTCGCACTCAACGCTACTACTGGTAGCGGCGCGAATGGGCCTCGGGCTTATGGAAGTAGGGTCTGCTTCGCTCGGGCGTTAGTAAAGAATATTACGAAATGCTTTACTAGCGGCACAGCCTCGTAAAGTCGGCTTTACTAGTGAATCCCTCGGATTTCTCGCGCGATTGTCCTGCGCCCTCGAATTTCGCTGGAAGAATGACTGTCACCCGACTCATCCGCGACTAATCTGTAGAGCGATTCACTTCAAATCCTCACGCGAACTTAGCGCGTTCTTCATGGAGTTGGCGTACGATCTCGACTCATCGACGACTAAAGGTTCACGAGAGGGCCTCGTGAGCATCGGCACCGGACGACACCCCTGCAAAGAGCGAGATGATCTAATGACGAAAATGCTTAGCCTGGCCACTCTGATGGCCTTCAGTTTGAACGCCGCTACCGCTCTAGCGGAAATTCGCATTACCGAATGGATGTATTCTGGCAACGGTGGCGAGTTTATCGAGCTGACCAATGTCGGCAACACCCCCATCGACATGAACGGGTGGAGCTACGACGACGACAGCCGCCTGCCCGGCGAGTTCGATCTCTCTGGGTTCAATCTGCTCCAGCCGGGTGAATCGGCCGTTTTCACCGAAGATCCGGCCGAAGTGTTCCGCACGACCTGGAAACTCGGTCCCCAGGTGAAGATCATCGGTGACCTTGGCCTACCGAACGCCAACGGAATTGGCCGCAGCGACGCGCTCGTGCTATTTGACGCCAGCAGCAACATTGTCGACCAACTCGTTTATGGCGATCAAGATTTTCCCGGTACCATTCGAACCAATGGTATAAGTGGTTCGGTTTCAGGGCCGGGCGCCGCACAGAACGATCCCGTCGCGTGGTCCTTTGCCGCCAGTGGCGACGTACAAGGTTCGTATCAAGCGATGAGCGGAGATATCGGTAGCCCCGGTACCTTTACCACCGTAGGATCGCTCCCCGCTACCCTTCCGAGCCTCGTCATCACCGAATACATGTATACCGGCGAGGGGGGTGAGTTTATCGAGTTCACCAATCTGTCTGACCAGCCCGTTGATGTCACTGGCTGGGCCTTTGATGACAACAACTTCGGCACAGGCTATGTTGCGCCATTCGACATCAGCGCATTTGGCACCATCGCGCCCGGCGAAGCCGTCATCCTCACCGAAGCTGCCGAGGCAGCATTCCGGAGTGACTGGAGCCTCGACCCGTCGGTGAAGGTCATTGGCGATTATGCCCTGGCAAACGGCGGCAATATCGGCCGCGCCGACGAAATCAACATCTACGACGCCAATCAAGAACTCGCCGATCGACTTAACTACGGTGACCAGGATTTTCCCGGTTCAATTCGCACTCAAGAGATCAGTGGCAATCCAATTGCCCCCAGCGTCTTGGGCACGAATGACGTAACGCAA
>JBGSWC010000140.1:0-1711 GCA_041752635.1 Pirellulales bacterium
CGACGCGTTGGCTGCCCACGATGGCCCGGTGCTGGTGGTGACGGGCGATTCGCCGATGTTGCAGCCGAGTTCGATTGCAACACTTTTGGCCGAATACGAGCGAGAACCGTGCGCCGCCATTTTGGGAACCGCCCACCGCGACGACCCGACCGGCCTCGGCCGCATCGTCCGCGACGGCGCGGGCGAGTTTACCGGAATCGTCGAACAGCGCGACGCAACTCCCGAGCAAGCGGCGATTAACGAAGTCAACATGAGCACCTATCTGTTCGATGCCGCGAGTTTGCTTGCTTCGCTCGATCAGCTTAAGGACAATAATGCGCAGTCGGAATATTACTTGACCGACTGTCCCGGCATCCTCAAGCAGGCCGGTCGACGGGTGCTGGCGCTGCCTGTGCTCAAGGAAGTCGAGTCGTTGAGCGTCAACGATCTCGACGATTTGGCTGCGGTCGAAGAGGCGATGTCTGTAGCTCGACTCTCCGAGTCGTGAAGGCACCGCTCGGAGAGCGGAGCTACAGAGCAGCAAGTCAAACCGGACAACCAATCATGCACGACCTCAAAATCTTCAGCGGCACCGCCAACATCGATCTGAGTCAGCAGATCGCCGACTATTTGGGTGTGCCGCTCGGCAAGATTTCGCTGGGGACTTTTCCCGACGGCGAGATTTCGTGCAAGGTCGACGAGGACGTCCGCGGCCGCGATGTGTTTCTTATCCAGCCGACCTGTCCGCCGGTCAACGACAACATCATGCAACTGTTGGTGATGATCGACAGTTGCCTGCGGGCGAGTGCCGAACGAATCACGGCCGTCATCCCCTACTTCGGCTATGCCCGCCAAGACCGCAAAGACGAAGGCCGGGTACCGATCACGGCCAAGTTAGTGGCCAACATCATCACGCGTGCTGGTGCCGACCGGGTGCTGACGATGGACCTGCACGCAGCCCAAATCCAAGGCTTCTTCGACGTGCCGGTCGACCATCTCTATGCCTCGCCGGTGCTGAACGAACACTTCCTGCACGCCGGTTTCGATGCCAATGACGTGGTGGTGGTGAGCCCCGACGAGGGAAGCATCAAACGAGCGTTGGGCCACGCCAAACGAATCGGCGGTAGTGTGGCAATCATCGACAAACGCCGGATGAGCGCCGAAACAACCGTTCAGGCCAACCTGATGGGTGGCCCGGTCGAGGGCAAGATCGCGCTGATGTTCGACGACATGATCAGCACCGCCAGCTCGATTTGCGGCGCGGCGAAAGTGCTGCACGACCACGGTGCCCGCGAGATACACGTCGGCACCACCCACGCCCTGCTCTGCGGGGGTGCCGTCGAACGACTCCAACACGCGGGCCTCAGCAGCATCGTCTGCACCAACAGCATTCCCATCAGCGCCGAAAAACGAACCGCTCTGCCGATGCTCCAGGTCCTAAGCGTCGACCAGTTGCTGGGCGAAGCCATCAAGCGGATTCATCGCAACGAGTCAGTGAGTAAGCTGTTTCGGTGACAGCGGATTGAGCATGCCGATGACGACGTGCCCAGACGCCATGAGTGCAAAGTGCGTAGGTCGATGAAGCCTGTGCAGGTTAATTTTGCTACAATTAGGCTGACCGAATCCAAAATCAACCACAGCAATCGCCCTGTTCTTTGGTCAAGAATGAAAAAGTCGCTTTCAATATCTAACCTGTTGCTCCTAACTGCTATTCTTGCTTTGATAATGTCGC
>JBGSWC010000141.1:0-11224 GCA_041752635.1 Pirellulales bacterium
TCGCAGGCCAATGTGCAGGTGGAAATTCGCAAGGCGATCGAGCCTTGGTATGTGTTGGGCGAAGAACCGGCCAGCGGGGCGACTGCCCGCTATGTCGATTCGTCGGTCGAACGCTGTCAGGTGCTCGTCCGCGGCATGACCAACACGCGGCACATTGTCACTTGCAACGGTCGCCGGGTCCCTTTGCATCCGACCGGCACCGAAGGCGAATACGTCGCCGGCGTTCGCTATCGCGCGTGGCAACCACCGAGTTGCTTGCACCCCACGATTGGCGTCGACAGCCCACTGGTGTTCGACCTGCTCGACACCTGGATGGGTCGCTCGATTGGTGCGGGCACTTATTACGTAAGCCACCCCGGCGGCAACAACCCGACGACCTTCCCGGTGAACGCCGCCGAAGCCGAAAGCCGCCGCGGCGCGCGATTCCTGGCGATGGGCCACACGCCCGGCCCGATGTCAGTACCGCCGGTGGAAATCAACCCGGCGTTCCCGATGACGCTTGACATGCGGCGGGGAAGGTAGGCGGGATCAAGCTCCGGGTGGCGATGCGGCCTCCTGGCGAACTCTGTTTGCCCAAACCGACCCACGCGTGGTAAAATCGCAATATGGACACAACGACCCAACCAACCGACATCATGCGGCCAATGCTCGATCCGATTACGGAGAGCATTGGCCGCGAGACAGCACAGTTGTTCGCCAATTTGCAGCCGACAACCGCCATGATCGCTCGGCTCGAAGTGCTTGGCGACAAGTGCAATGAAGGGGAGCTAACCCCCAAAGAACGTGCCGAGTACGAAATGTACGTACAAGTCGGCGACCTATTCGCGATCCTTAATGCAAAAGCCAAGCAGGCGCTTGTCGACGGGGTTTGATGGACGAAGCCACCCGCCGAACGGTGCGCGAACGCGCGGGGCTCCGTTGCGACTATTGTTTACTCACAGGCGAGGACTCGTTGTTTCCGTTGCAAATCGAACACATCATCGCTCGCAAACATGGCGGAAGCGATGAGGTCGAAAACTTGGCGTTGGCCTGCGACCGCTGCAATCTGCTCAAAGGCCCGAATACAAAGCGGATCTAGAACACTGCGTCGGACGATGAAGCCGAGGAAGCTTTGCTGCAAGCTTGTGGGCATCTGCGTCCGCTCGCTAGAATGGCAGCCTGCATACAGAATGTTTCCTTCATTATGCAGGGCTTACTGAAGAAATTTCTGACCAATAACAAGTTATGCCCACAAAACACGCGCTCTCAAATGGCCCTGATTGACGATCCTCGTGCTTGGATACTTCGCCTCTTCGAAATGGAAGAGCGTGAAGGCCGCGGGGCCAATTGCCAGCGATTCCCCGACGGTTGCACTCCCCGCGATGTCCCGCTCGACGATGGCGAAAAGGTGTTCGGCATTTACAAGGACAAATACATTTTTACACCCCAATCCTTTGCGATCCGATCTTCAAATGGTGTCCAGCGCGTGCCATGGCGCGATATTCGTGCCTGTTCAACTCAACACGGGGATGGCAAAAAACGCGCTGAATTGACGCTGCTCGACGGATCCACCTTGGAAGTGCGTGTCGGAGATTTTGCAACTGGATGGTCCGGTCGCATCTCGCAGCTCTTTCATCAGATGATTGACAAATATGGCGGGGCCACTTTCGGAATCCCGCTTTACACAATCGAGGAATTCTTCTCCGCCGCTGACGCAGATGATTGTCTCGCGCCGAACCTTCACCCACATCCACCCTTGGCTACAATGCACGATGCGTTAATGGAACTTCGTCAACGTCCCGATGTTTCTGATGTTTTGATCGATGTCGATAAACTTGATGATGGTGTGCCTACCGCCAACGGAATCGTTGTCCGAACAACATCATCCGCCGATGCTTTCTCGGACTTCGGCGATTCGCTTCACGCGGATGGCGTCATCGAGGCATCCGAGAACATTAAACGCAAGATGGCTAACATCGGGTCCACAGAAAGATTCTGGTATATCGTCTGGGACTAAGTGGGCATAACAAATCGGTCAACCGGAGTTGGCTCGTTTTTCGGTTTTTCAACGTCGTTTCTTCGTTTACAGTTTTCGGTGTGCCAACGTCAACTCCGTTGGTCCGCCAACCGGGTTACCTTTGTCGTTAACTGCCCCAGCGTAAAACACCGAAGAGGCTCAACTTAAATCGTCGCTCGACGAGAGACGACAGCGTTCTCGGAGTGGTGGTGAGAGCCGGATTGCGATCGTGGGGAACGGTGTCGCCCACGAACTCCAGCTTCTCCGCCTCCACTCCGGCCCCCACCAACGCCCCAAATTGGCCAAAAATCGTTGTCGAAATCCCGCGTGGCGTGTGGTAGAAAGTGTGGAAAGAAATACGTAGTCGTCGGCGGGCGGAGTCGGCTCGCCAATCAGAATTAAGGAGCCCGAAATGGTTTTTGAGCGCCAACAATCGACATCAATGAACGTAAATTGCTCGAGTTTTGCACCCTGTCGTCGCGATTCGCACTGTGATTCAAGAGGTTTGCTCGATCGTGATGGTGCAAAAAGCGACGACTTTTGCACCTCGATCGAGTTTGCGGAAAGCGCGACAAAATTCGCCCGCTACCCGACGCGATTCGCTACCCCCGACGATCGTCCCCAAGCCAAGGAGGTGGGTGTGAAATAATCGCGAGGCGCGGTCGGCTTGCGAGCCCTGCCAGCACTCCTAGCGATCAACCACTACTTGTGCCTGTCAAGCCATTCCCGAGCACGCCTGCGATACTGGCTCTCCCGATGCATCCACAGGTCGGTGTGAGGGTGAATGACTTTGCCCTCGGGGATGGCGAAGATTTCGGCGACCGGAACCCTCAGAAACGTCAAATCGGCCAGCTCTAAATGCTCTCTCAGAAAATCGTTCGATTCACCACTGGCGAGTACCGGCCGGCCTTTCAAACGAGCGAGACGCACGAGTGCGGCATCGCGGTCGCTGTTGGGATAATTCCACTTCGTCTGTCCATCGAAATGGTCGTGCGTGAACAGGCCCTTCCAGAGTGCCGCGATCTCGTCATCGGCTAGCCCAATGTAGCTCGCAGCAATCGCCCCCCGCGAGAAGCCACAGATAAAGACGCTGCTCGGATCACCACCAAACTGTTCACAGATTCGGGGCACATTTGTTTTGCAGTAGTCGACGGTCGCTTGCTTGTCGCCCCACCAGGTCAGTGCGTTCTGTTGCCCCCCTTTCTCGATGTAGGGCATCGAAACCCAAATGAAGCGTTTGCCGCCGGTGAGGCCATAGCCAAGATTCGCATCTTTCACTTCACCGGTTGAACCACTTGGGGGAAATCGATTGCCCGTGTATTCAACGATCACCGAAAACTTACCCTCGGGCTTCCAGTCGACAGGGAGATACAACGCATGGTAAACCTCGGTCCCCACGTACTCGGGCGCGACCTGGCGAACACGCCGACCCGGGGCGGGGTCGACTGTGGTCATCGTGGGGGTCACGAGGTCGTTGGCTGGAAGTTTGTCATCGGCATGCAAGAGAGTTCCAGCGAACGGCAGCAGCATCAGCGACAGCGCGATGAGAGGGGGTTTCATTTTTGTGACGAATGCCTTTGTCGGCTCGGTCGCGTGGTTCGGCACAAAGTTGCTTTACACTGCGTGCGCGGTTCTCGTTTGGGGCACTGTGTTCTGCGATTTCCGCTAGCGGAGGTGGAGGATGGTTAGCGAGTGGGGTGGCAGGTTGACGACACCTTGCTGGCATTTAATTTTCGTCTTCTCGGGCACAACGCGACGGGGATTTTCCACGTCGTTGAAGGCTTCTGGCGAATCGCCGGCGAGTATCGTCGCGTCGAACTCGCCGTCGGGTAAGCGGTCGCCCAGCTTGATCTGACAGGCGAGGTTCTCGGTCGAATGTCGATTCACCAGCACAACGGCCCAAGCCTTGCCCGCTCCTTCGATGGATCCGTCGACGGATTCGTTTACGGTCGCAACAACATCGAGGTCATTAAGACGCTGAGAGCCTTCGCCTGCCTCTACTTCGACAGAGCCAACTCGGTCTTCCAATTCGTTGGCATACATCGCCAGCGTGTGGAACGTGGTCCGCCGAACAATGCCCTTGGGATGGACGTAAAGCGGGCCGCGTGTGTTCACAATCGGGGCGATGTTGGCCATGCCGACATCCTCGCAATGCCTTAGGCAGGCATTCAGGAACGAAGCGGTAAACAACGCATCGCCCATGGTGTATTGCGCGGCGATGTCGTTAACTTCGCGCTTGGCGATATGCTCGGCGGCAGTCAGATCGTCGGCTTTCACCACGCCCTTGCGCGGGAAGCCGGGGTGATGCCAGCCACGCAGATTCCACTCGTCGTAGGCGATTTTTACTTTGCCGCGACAACCGGCTTCTTCCAGGATTTTGATCACCGAGGTGATGGTCTTCTCTGGCGCGCTGCTGAAGCTGATGCATTGCTGGTAAGGCGTTGGTTTTTCGGTCCGCAGCCAATATTGATGCACAGCCATGTACTGAAGATCGGGGCCGGCCGCTTTCAGCAGTGGCAGATTCCATTCGCGTTTGTCGAGCCAAGCCGCTGCGGCCAACTCGATGTCGGGATCGACGCCGCGCATCATGGCGGCACACTCGTGTACCATTGGTCCCCAATTCTCGGGTGTCTTGCGACCGATTTCCCACCAACCGTAGTTCTCGTTGCCGATGCTCCAGTACTTCACGCGGAACGGTTCTTCATGCCCGTTCGCTTTCCGCAGCTCGGCGTATTCGCCCTCGGTGGCGTTGCAATATTCCACCCACTGCTTCATTTCGTCGGGCGTGCCGTTGCCGGCGTTGGTACAGATGTAGGGCTCGCAGCCAACCAAACGGCACCACTGGATGAACTCGTCGGTGCCGAACGTGTTTGGATCGGTTACCCCCCAGACCGGATCATCGACCGGCTTGCGCGTGCTGCCGACGCCGTCTTTCCAGTGATAACCACTCGCAAAGCATCCACCGGGCCAGCGGACCACGGAGAGCTTCAATTCCTTCATCGCCGCAATCACGTCCTTGCGGAAACCGTTTTCATCGGACAACGGCGAACCAGGTTCGAATAGGCCACCATAAATCTGTCGGTGAAAATGCTCGATAAAACCGCCGAAGAGCATCGGACTGTAAGCAAGGGACGGCGCAGCCGTATCAATCGTGACGACCACGTCGGCATCCTGCACAGCCTCCGCCGACGGCTCCGCGGCATTCACACTGCCGACCGCATGGGTCAGCTCCATCGCAAAAAGCAGCAATGCAAACAGAACGCGCGAGCTGATAGTCATCTTGTAGCGGGTCATGAATCGTCTACCTTTGTCAAGTTTGGTTGTTGTCGTTTCGTCAGCCCATCAGTTTGCAAAGCCGTGTTTGCCTCAATTTGTGCGCCGCGATGTCGCCCAGATCGTGACCAGCAACAGCGTGATGGCAGCACGATGTTTCACAAAGAGCGTGCTTTAGTCTTGCAGCAGTTCCTGCATCGTCTCGGCAAAGAGTTTGCCAGCGAGAATGAAGAACCTGCCTTCACCGTAGTAATGAAATCCCTTGTTCGATGTGGCCCGCTGCAGCATCTCTTTTTCCTGTGGAGTGATGGGGTTCGTCGTCAAGTCGCGGTCTTTGTTCAGCCAACCAGCGGTCTGGATGGCGACGATCTCTGGATGCAACAGCGGTGCCGTCTCCACTGCCTTGACGCTGCCGGCGAACTCTGGCACGGTGTTGACGTACCGCTGTCCCTCCCGCACTTCCCTCTGCTTGGGGTTCACCTCGTTGAGCGGTCCGTTGACCCCCATCACACCGACCACGACCTTCATGTTCGGCGAGTGGAACTCAGTTCGCAGATCGTTGATCAAATGAACTAAGTTCTGTCCGTATTGCTGGCGGCCGGTTTCGTCGAACATGTCGTTGTAGCCCTGGAACCAGACCAAGCCAACAATCTCGAAGCCGGCCTGCTCGTCGTAGCCAGGGAATTTCGCCTTCAGATTGTCGAGCGTGGCGTGGATATAGCGAACTAATTGACGATACTGCAAGCCGACGACCGGTTCCTGACGTCCGTCGTTCCACTTGTCTGCCGCTTCCTTCGTAAGCACATTTTCATCGATCTTGGCGTTGCCCGTCTTGCCTGCACTGGGCGGGCGAAAGTCGACGTACAGGCTCTTTCCTCCCGGCGCAAACTTGATGAGCAGCACCTGCTCGTCGCAGGCTTCGCCCAGGTAATAGCCAAAGGCGTACTCGGGGCCGATATTGGTGCCGAGCTGATCGTAATTTCGACGTCCACCAAAGCCGGGTTGCAGATGGCTGTAGACCCCCGCGTTGGCGACCCACACATCGTCGCGGGTCATCAGGTTCTCGCCATCGGGCTTAAAGGTCTTGAGCAGGTGCCCGTTTTCCTCGTCCTCGCCCAGAAAGTCGATCGTCCGGATATGCGCCTGGCCATCCATGTTCGATTGGCCGGCCAGGATGAAGACCTTGAGCGGCCCTTTGGCAACACTCTGGTCGCCCGACGCCGCGGGAGCCGTTAATAATGCCACAAGAGCCAGCGAAGCAAGTAGATTGGTGCGCATGATGTCCTTCACGGGATGGAGAGTCGTCGCCACAGCGGGCGGCGGATGTTTCGTTGATTGTAACCTGAACGAGCAAGCGAAGCCAAAGTCGCAAGCAGATGATGCGCCCTTGGCAAGGCAACAGGGCCAGCCAGCGTCCTTCCGACGCATTTCCCTTGCCAATCAATGCACCAACTGTCGGCGTGCTTCGTCGATTCGCTCCATCAAGTCTCGTGCGATGGGAGGCACCGAATAGGGAAACATTCGAATCGGCGGAACGAACGCGATATCTGTGCCAAACTCCTCGGAAGGGCTGCGTAGCGGCAAAGTGATCCGTGGCGGACGCATGGGGCTATAAGACATGTTTCTAAATTCAGGCATGGTGAAGCGAAATTCCCTTCCGTTGTTCTTGACGAGAATCGAATCGCCGCAATCCCAAACTTCATCGACAACGTCGAAAATCAATAGTTTCATGACGAAATAGCCACCGACGCCCATGATTATTGCGAAGATTGCAACGAGCAATTTCGCGGCGAGTTGCCCGTGTACAACCGCCATGATAGCCATCGGGCAAAAAAATCAAGCCGAGCATTCCGAACAACAGGAAAGGAAACACTTTCTTATACCAAAACGTCGAAGGCGATGAGATTCGGGTCATCGAGCGATACCATTCGAGCTGTGTGCGGCACAGCCAAATTATGAGCGAAAGTGATTCTGAATATTGTACTGTGAACCAGCGAGGAGGTAGAATAGTGGCAACGCAGGAGAAAACCATGACGAAAGTAGCGATCGCCGAAGACATCGCCGCCAAAATTCGGGGGAGCGAAGGTCCAATTGAACTTGTCGATTCCAACGGAGAATCGATCGGTACTGTTCGACGCCCCCCAACGGACGCGGAGATTCAGCGCGCCCGAAGTCGGGCGAGCAACAATGGCAAAAGACTTTCGTGGGCTCAACTCGTCGCAAGAGTAAACGACGGGGCAACCTTGTGACCTACGACGTTGAGTTTTCGCTGGAGGCAGCAGCCGAATTGCTGCGTCTTACTGGAGTCGTTGGATCGAAGACTGCGTTGCTGAAAGCAGTCGATAACATTCGCCGCCGTCTGGAAAACGATCCGGCAGATGAAGGTCAGTTCCTGTCGGAAGGGTTGTATTACGTTGATGAAGATCCGCTACGTGCGTTCTTCTTGATCGATGTCGAGGCGATGGTTGTCGAAGTGACAGACTTCCGCATTTTGTAGTCAGCTTTTCGCATCAAGCTCGTCCTGCCTGCTCCCCACTTACAGCTTCTGCAAATACGCCAGCAAATCAGCCAACTCTTCCGGCGTGAGGTTGTCGACAATGCCGTCGGGCATCGCTGAATTTTTCACTTTGATTTCTTCGTCGATGTCGTCTTTGGCGATGCGAATTTGGATGCCGTCGTCTTGGCGGAGGTTGATCTCGTCGGCGCTTTCGCTCGTGACAAATCCTGTAATGACCTTGCCCTTGAGGGTGATGACCATCAATGTGTCGAAGCCTTGGGCGATTTTCACGCTTGGCTTGAGGATCGACTCCACCAGTTCGTCGGGCTTATAGCGCTTGCCGATGTCGACGAGGTGGGGGCCCTTGGGGGACTGGCCATCCTTGGTGGTGTGACAGGCGATGCAGGCTTGCTGTGTGAATAACTTCTCGCCACGGGGGGCTCTGCCCTTGGCGGCGAGAGTACGCTCGAGCGCTTCTGCAAATTCGATGTTACCGAGTTGATTCGGATTGTTCTCGTCGAACTTCGGAATCGTGATAGCGACTTGTAGTTCTTCATCGGTCTCGGCGTCGAGGCCACGCATGCCGTCGATTGTGACTTTGTGGAGCGCCAGTTGGTCGCGAAGGAACTGGGTGGTCGGGGGATCGGCATCGGTGGCGGCCGCCTTCACGACGCTCTCGATGCGATCGGTCTCCTCCCAGTTCTCGCGACGATAATAGGGACCGCTATTGTCGGGACGCGTGCCCCACCAGTCGCCTTTGTACTCGGTCGCTTCACGCTGATGCAGGCGAATCAGCGTCGCCAGCAATTCCTGCCGGGCTGCTGAGTCGCGTGTTTGATTGAGCTTTGCAATCAACCCGTCGACCACCGCGGGGCTATGCATGTATTTGAGTGCGGCGAGCGCTCCCGCGCGATAAGGGCCATCGAGCGCGGCAAGACAAGGCTCGATCGCATAGAGCTGCACCAGTGCCTGTACGGCGAGGTGAGGAATCACCCGCGCCGGATCAGGCAGCCGCCACAAGTCGTTGCCCGTAGGAAGCGGCGCGTCGGCGGGGCGGATTGCCAAAGGTAGCAAGTGCTCGGCGGCTGCGGGATTGCCTAGTCGACCGAGCGAAATGATCGCCTGTGCCTGCACGCGGGGATTGCTGTCGCTCAGTGCCGCGAGGAATGGCTCGATCGGCACGTCCGACATTTCCGCAAGTCGATCGGTAAGCGCTCGCAGGGCAAACTCGCGGACACTTTCTTGCTGGCACAACTGCAAGAGTGCCGGAGTCGACTCGGCCCCATCGAGTTGCTTGAGCGTGAAGATGGCCGCCACGCGTGCGTACAGCGGTTGCGATTCGTCGCTGGCGAGGTTGATCAGCGCATCACTCCGCGACTGACCAAGTCCTCGACGCAAGATCTCGAACTGGCTGTGCTGCCGCACGACGGCGCTGGGCGAGGCAAGCAGTTTGATCAGGCTCGCGTCGTCGGCCTCGGTAAAGTCGGGGCAAGTGGTTGGCTCGAATCCCTTCGGCATTACTTGGGCAACGAAACCGATATTCACGCCATCGTATTTGAATTGCCCTCCCTTCCAACTCGAAATGTACATCCGCCCGCTGCCATCGACATCGATATCGGTGGGGCGGGGAATCGTCGCGAACGTTTCCTGGTGGGCATCGAAGGTCGCACCATTGGCCGGCAGCCGATGGGCATAAACCTCGTTGCGGCCCCAGTCACAGGTGTAGAGCGTGTCGCCGTATTCCTTGGGCCAGCGGAGGTCCTGCAGGAACATCGAACCGCAGCCCGAGCCACCACCGTAGTCGGCGAGTGGCGGCATCGTCTCTGCGGTGAAGTTGCGATACCACGACGGGTAACCGTAGTTGGCCGACTGCATGATATGCGAGACGCGGATGTCCCATCCACCGCCGTCGTTGGTGTTGTCGCGGGTGAAGACGTTGAGGTAGGGGTCGACCGCCACGTCGCAAATGTTGCGAAGTCCCCAGGCATAGATCTCCAGTTCGGTGCCGTCGGGACGAATGCGGGCGACCCCGCCACCGCGCTTGCTGAACTTGACGTCGTCTTGCCCCTGGGCATCGAGCATGCCGAAGTCGCCGACGGCAATGTAAATCCAACCATCGATACCCAGGCGAATACCGTTGGTCGTGTGGTCGGCCCCGCGCTTCTCGACCAGCTCAGTCGACAGGCCCGAGGCGAGTCGCTGCTCGCGGTCGGCCACGCCATCTTTGTCGTCGTCGTAGTACACGGTCAGGTACGGCGGATGCAGCACCCACAGGGTGTGGTTGTCGTAAATCAGCCCGCGCGGGTGATCCATTTTTGCAAAGGTCGTAAACTCGTCGGCCTTGCCGTCGCCGTCGGTATCGACGCAACGAACCACACGGCCACGGCCTTCTTCTTTACCGAGCGAGCCTTGCTCGTCGATGCCAATGAATAACTCGCCGCTCGGTGCGGCCGCAATGCAAACCGGATAATTGACTTCGGGCGGCTTGGCAAAAATCGACACATCGAAGCCCTCGACCAGCACAACGTCGGCAGTCGTGGCATGCTCCGCGTTGGCTGACTCTTGGGCAACCTCAGGCTCCTCGCCGGCGGCAAAGCCATCGGCTAAACACAGCGTAAGCGTCAACACGGCAAAAGCAACGAACAACTTGGAATACACGTTGGCCTCGGTGATAGGATTGAATCTCATGCGAATCAAACGCCGCAGGCGGGGTCGCAAACATTGGCAACGCGCGGCGTGGGTAGTGAGTTGGTGGAAGTTCTCCAAATGCATGATAATCAGTTGGCCGGTGAAATCGTAGCTTGCGCGGTTGCAGCGTCTGCTGAGGGGCAGTCGCAACACGTTCCTGCTCACGCCCTGACCAAATCGGCCAAAAATCATCGGCGAAATCTCCCGCCAAGTGTGATAGAACATGGTGAGTGAGCAGTAGCCGGATTCGCTAGAATTCGGCGACCATCCGTCAGGCACCGAAGTGCTGCCACTCTGGCGAGGTTGTTATCCGCAGCCGTCCTTTCGAAGGGTTTTGAACGTTTCGAACCAACAGGTCGTTCAAAACCCAGGTCGAGCAATCTGGTAGATCTGAGAATGAGACTGTGAAATAAGCCATTTTAAGTATCATCGCTAAAATTCGCTTTGGTGTTTTGAACGCTTTAATCGAATTCGACTAAAACGGTTCAAGACGATCAAAACCCTCAGCGACGGTGCCGCGTGCGGCCCGCGAGGACGTGGGCGCGTGAATTAGTCATGAACCGAACCTTGGCGGCGTGATAGAATAGGAGGTGTGGATGCCCTGTGCCAACAAAAGCTGCTAGCTTACTGCTGAGTCATTTCGAGACACTGCCCCCGCGAGCCTAGGATGCCGACTGACGTGGCGAGTTCGATACCCGCTTGGAGTGCCGCTCTGTTTGGCAGCTACGAAGGGCTCCCTGGGTCGTACGACGAGTTGCTCGACGCGAAAA
>JBGSWC010000142.1:0-30906 GCA_041752635.1 Pirellulales bacterium
GGGCTGAAGCACTCGACCGAAATCGGCCATTTCATCTTGCCAATCGGGGCGATCCGGGGCGAAGGTACCAGCGACGACTACCTACCTCCGCTCGTACCGGCGCTCCCCTCGTTCAAGCTCCATAAGTTTGTCTCGCAAAAGCTCGTCGAGCGGAGCCTCGAGTATCGCACGGGGGTCGTCTACACCACCAACCGCCGGTTGTGGGAACACGACGATGAATTCAAGAGCAAACTGCGAACTTATGGTCCAATCGCGATCGACATGGAGACCGCGACGATTTTCATTGTCGGACATCAAAACCACATCGCTCGCGGTGCTCTATTGCTCGTCTCTGATCTGCCGATGACTCCCGATGGAGTGAAAACGACCAAAAGCGACGCCGCCGTCAGCCGGAAATGGACCGACGCCCACCTCGACCTCGGCATCGAATCGCTCACCGAAATTGGGAGCGCGGGGGAGACGATTAAGCATTTCACTTATTGAGGGCAGGTGGGCCCAAACTCGGTCAAGACGCACGTTTAGGCTCGCGGTTCTCCGCGAAAAATGGGCGCTGAATGAAGAAACGGTTAAGATTTCGCGAATTCACTACGAAATCGACCGAAAAGGCTGGCACAATCGTCACTTTCAGCTACCATGCTCAACGTGGCGTGCGTCGCGCCATCAAGATTTGCGGGCCCTGATTACAACTGTGGGTATTATTTTCTTCGATTTAGGGCTAGGCGCTTAAAATGCCGGCCGGAAAGTAGAGAAGCGTAATGAAGTTGATCTATGTTCGCACGCTGATGGCGTGCGTAGCGGCCGGATTGCTGGCCGCTCAAGCCCACGCTGGGCTGCTCATCACCGGGGTTTTTGACGGTCCATTAACTGGTGGGCTACCAAAAGGAATTGAGTTGTATGTGACAGATGATGTCGCCGACTTATCCATCTACGGCGTTGGTTCAGCAAACAACGGCGGTGGCACAAATGGTGAGGAATTTACATTTCCAGCCGTTTCCGCAACCGCAGGCGACTTTCTCTATCTTGCGTCCGAAGAACCACAGTTCTCTAGCTTCTTTGGTTTTGCCCCTGACTACACGTCGGGTGCAGCGAACATCAATGGAGACGATGCGATTGAATTGTTTATGAATGGCTCGGTTGTCGATATATTCGGCGACATTAACGTCGATGGCACAGGCCAGCCGTGGGACTACCTGGACGGTTGGGCTAAACGCGTTGACGGAACTGGCCCCGATGGCAGCACTTTTGTCCTCGCTAACTGGACTTTCAGCGGAATCAACAATTTCGAAGGTGGTACCACTAATTCCACTGTTAACTCACCGTTCCCGTTAGGAACCTACACCCAAGTTCCGGAACCTAGCACCATTCTGATGGTCATGCTCGCAGCGACAGGTCTTGGTGCCGTCGCTATGCGGCAACATTTGGGCTAGTCGGGTTGGATTGCCCGGCTACAGTTTTCCTAAACCGCAGCGATCCTCGGTGGATTGCGGCTCGCGACCGATTCCTCCCTCCGCGAGGTGGCTGCCCGGCCCCCCGCCCTAATTAGTCAAGGATTTCAGAGATGCGACTCAACGTGTTCACTTATTTTTCAAATAGCCTCCGCATTGCCTGTCTTGCGGCGCTGTGCGGAGCACTGTTCGGCCAATTGTCGCAGCAGGCTTCGGCCGTCGAACTGCTGAACGACACTTTCACCTACCCCGATGGCAATCTCGTGGGCAACGGAGGTTGGACTGCGGTTAGCGGTGCAGGTGAAACGCCCGTTCAGGTCCAAACTGGTCAAGTCTTTTTAACCCAGTTCAATTTCCCGAATATTAGCGAAGAAGATGTGTCGAACCCGCTATCGGAAACACAAACTGCCGGTCAGACTTTCTACTACGGCTTCGATGTAGTCGTAAATCAACTTCCTGATCTAGGAGGCGTCAGCCAGAGTTATTTCGCTCACTTTGTTGCGCCGGGGGACGTTGGCGGTAGCCTTAATTTTGTTGCTCGGACATTCGTCGGCAGTCCAAATGTTACGGACCCGACAAAATTCACTTTTGGTTTGCGAACAGAGAATGGTTCAAGTCCAGTAAAGTTCACTGAAGATTACACGCTTGGTACAACTTATCGGGTTGTCGCCGCTTATGATTTCGATTCGGGAGATTCGACACTTTGGATTGATCCCACGTCGATGGCAAGCTCCAGCATTACAGAGGCGAACATGTCGATTGACGTGGCTGTAGATAACTCGGGCTTCGCTATTAACGCATTTAATTTCCGCCAGGGAGGCAGCAGCGGTGATACCACACAAACGATCGACAACCTGATCGTTGCCACTACATTCGAAGAAGCGCTCGGCGGTGGCGGTCCAATGTTCACGCTCGGCGACACAAACAACGACGGCACTGTGGACACGCTCGACATCGACCCGTTCGTGTTGCTGCTGACCGACCCCGCTGGCTACGCGGCAGCTTTCCCTGGTGTCGACTCACTCGCTGTTGGCGACATCAACATGGACACAGTCGTCGATACACTCGATATCGATCCCTTCGTCGCTCTGTTGACTTCGGGAAGCTTGACTGGTGCCGGTTCGGTTCCCGAACCATCATCGGTTGCCTTGGTAGTATTGGCCACGGTAGCGCTCGTCGGCTTCCGCCGACGGGTGTCGTAATGAAACTTGCGTTAACATCGGCACCAAGTTACGCAACTACGCCACGTCGCGTTATCCCGATTTGGGGTAGCGCGACGTTGCTATGAAGGGAGTACTTATGCTTTCTCCAGATTCCGCGCGCTACGCGACAAAGCGAGCCTTTACGCTCGTTGAATTGTTGGTTGTGATTGCGATCATTGGTATTTTAGTCGCATTGCTCTTGCCGGCAGTGCAGTCTGCACGTGAGTCAGCACGCCGGACTCAGTGTTTGAGCAACCTCAAACAACTTTCACTTGCCGCGCTCAATCATCACGACACCTACAAGGCGTTCCCGATCGGCATGAAAATGAAGTCGGGCGTCGGGTTGCGCAACACTGAGTCGACGTGGCTCATCAGTTTGTTGCCATTCGTTGAGCAGAACGCATTGTATGACAAGTGGGATTTTTCGCAGCCTGCCAACAATACTTCGAATACGACCGATAATGCTCGCTCGGCGACCATCATTCCGGTTTACGTGTGCCCCTCCGACGCGATTGAAGAAAATCGGTTCTTACTTTCCGGTCCGCCAACGGGGTTTCCCGGCCAAACGGCCAATGGAAGCGTGGCGGGTTACTATTCCGCGAGTAGCTATGCCGGCAACTACGGCGAAGGTTCCTATTACACCCAGTTTTCCCAATTCCCGATCCGCCCCAACGGCATCTTTTTCATTACGGGAGCAGACGAATCGCTGCGAACTGGTTTGCACGCATTGGCAGACAACCACCAGAACCTTTCGCAAATCAACATTCGCAACATCGTTGACGGAACGAGCTCGACGCTGATGCTAGGCGAGAAATATCACGGCGACGAGTTTTTTGATAGCTGGACCAGCGGAAATAGTGGTTTCAAAATGGGCCAAGTGTCCGTCTGGGCATGGCTTGGCGGCATGAAGGGAGCCGCTGGGCTATTCTGTTCGTCGGCAGTCGACATCAATAATCTGGTTAACGCCTACACGAGCTCACCGAACAACATCTCCGCTCAAGACCGTCGCTTCAATGGTTGGGGCAGTGGTCATCCGGGCGTATCGGGATTCGCTTACTGCGATGGCTCGGCCGACTTTATTACGGACAGCATTAGCCGGACCACGCTCACGCAGTTGTCGACGCGCGCGGGTGGCGAAGTCATTAGTGCATACAAGTAACCACGATGTGTTCGAGTACTGCACTCGAATCTGACATGAAAAAAAAGCCCTCGCTCATTCCAATATTCGGTTGCCTGCTGCTGTCGCTTGTGGGCTGTGGCAAGTCGTACGACTTAGGGCAAGTATCGGGAACGGTTACGATTGCCGGAAAACCGGGCAACAAGATCCGAATCGAATTTGTACCCGAACCGGAAGTCGAAGGCCCGGCGTCCGCAGCACTCACCGACGCGAACGGCAAATACTCGCTTGAACTGATTCTGAAGGATGGTAACAGCGAAGCTGGTGCCGTGGTGGGTCAGCACAGAGTGGCACTCTTCGATATTCAGTTGGCCGAATCGGCCACCGGTCGCGATGTGCCGATTCGATTGAAGTCTGACTATTCGTCAATTAGTTCGACCCCGCTTCGCGAAACGGTCGTGTCCGGCGAACAAACCATCGACATCACCATTCCCTGACGTCTGGAAGCGGTTATGCTGGATGGATCGCTCTATGTTTCTGAACCTCTCGGTCTATCCATGTCAATAAATCGCTGCTTCCGGCTAACTGCAGTCTGTTTGGGCTTCTTGGTCGGCGATGCCGCCCTCGCTACGGAGGCGACACCCCTCCGCATCGTGACATTCAATGCCGAAATCCTCACGGCTCCCGGTGTGCGAGCCGGTCAGCTCCAGCGATACCGATTCGACTACGCGCGAGGCAAGCACATCGAAAGAGTGGCCGATCTTATCGAGACACTTCGGCCCGACATTCTTAATCTTGCTGAAGCGACCTCAAAGGAAGCGATCGACCAGATCGTCGCCATCTTGCACGAGAAGGGATTGAGCGATTATCGCGGCTACCATGTCGAGAGCAACGACAGTTTCACCGGAATGGACATCTCGTGCATTAGTCGATTCGAGCCCGACGTGATCGATGGAGAGCAGATACGCACCTACTTCTCCAACGCAGATGACCCCACATGGCGGCAGGCTTTCACGTTCGAAGAAGATGGCAAGACGAAAACCCAGACGACGTCGATTTCGCGCAACGGCGCGTACTTCTTTACGATTGCCGGCCACAAATTGGGCTTTCTCGGACTCCACCTCAAGTCAAACCCCGACGACAACTACAGCAACGGTCGCCGGACCGGCGAAGCTGCCGTCGCACAACGTATCTTGCGGGGCGAAATCACGTCGCGTGGATATTTGCCTGTCGTATTGGGCGACCTGAACGACTACGATGCCGACGTGCCCGACGCCGACGACTCGCGGAGCACGAAGACCAACGTGTTGCGCGACTTAAAAGACTTCGATTCGGCGCAGCCCGGTCCCGAGCTTGTTAATGCCGCTAGCTTGATTCCTCGCGTTGCCGATCGCTATACGTCACACTGGGACTGGAACGAGAATGGCGCCGATGATCCGGGCGATGTGTACACGATGATCGATCACATCTTGCTGCCAAAGGAATTGATGCCTTATGTGAAACGAGCTTTCATTTGTCGGACAGTTGGTTTGGAGACATCCGATCACTTTCCAGTGGTCGTTGATTTGTTGCTGCCAAACGGAGGACTAGCGGAGTCGAAACAGGTCGCGACTGAATAGCTCGCTTCGATACAGTCGCTTGTTCGGTGACTGCGGGAAGGCTACATTTGACGGTTTGATCGCCGCCTCATTCGACATTTCTTCGACGCCAGCCATGTCTCACTCGATCGTCTCGCTGATCGACCACGCCGTGTTGCACCCGACGCAAACGGTCGACGATTTGCGGATTGCTTGCGAGTTATGCCGCCATCTCGAAGTCGCCAGCGTCTGCGTGAAACCAGTCGACGTATCGTTCGCGACTGAATTGCTGGCTGGCAGTTCGGTAATGGTCAGCACGGTGATTGGCTTCCCGCACGGCGGCACGACGACTGCCACCAAAGTCGCCGAAACGGCCGAAGCGTGTGATTCGGGTGCTCGTGAAGTTGACATGGTGGTGAACATCGGCCGAACGCTATCGGGCAATTTTTCTTTTGTCGAATCTGACATCGCTGCGGTAGTGAAAACCGCTGCCGAGCGTCATGCGATCACAAAGGTTATTTTTGAAACCGGCCTTTTGCCCGACGACGCGACGAAAATTGCATTGTGTAAGGCGAGCGAGGCAGCCGGTGCGGCATTCGTTAAGACATCAACCGGCTTTGGGTTCATCAAAGATATCTCAGGCACACTCGTGTCGACCGGTGCGACGCCCCATGACGTCAAACTAATGCGGGACAATTGCTCTGCACACGTTCAAGTCAAAGCGTCGGGCGGAATTCGTAGCTACACCGACGCAGTGCGATTTGTCGAGCTCGGCGCAACTCGCCTCGGAACAAGCGCCACCGAAGCCATCGCAATCGGGGCGATGTCGGAAGGCGACTACTAACCGCGCCCATTCAACTTCTTTGTTAGATTGATTCACTCGCCCATGCTCGATCTGTTCGATAAAATCGCCGAAGCAACCGCACACATTCGCCAACACTGGTCGCGCGAAGCGGGGGCCGGCATCATTCTCGGCACCGGGCTAGGTAACTTCGTCGAGCACCTCGAAGTCGAAGCCGCCATCGACTACGGCGATATTCCTCACTTTCCCACTTCGACGGCTATCAGCCATCGGGGCCGTCTTGTGTGTGGCATGCTCAAGGGCACGCCGGTCGTCGTGATGGAAGGACGCTTCCATCAATACGAAGGCTACTCGATGAAGCAGATCACACTGCCAGTGAGAGTCATGAAATCTCTTGGCGCTGGTTCGCTGCTGGTCACACAGGCTGTCGGAGGAATGAACCCTTACTTCAAGCCGGGCGATGTGATGGTGATCGACGATCATATCAATCTGATGGGCGACAACCCGTTGGTGGGAGTCAACGACGATCGACTCGGGCCTCGTTTTCCCGATATGTCGGCGCCCTACGACCGCGAACTTATCGAGGTGGGGCTAGAGATTGCCCGGCGGCAAAATTTTGTGGCCCACCGTGGCGTCATGGTCGCCGTCACAGGACCCAACCTTGAAACGCGTGCCGAGTACCGGTTCCTGCGCGCGATTGGATGCGACGTTGTCGGCATGTCGACGGTTCCCGAAGTGATAGTCGCGGTCCACTGTGCGATGCGCGTGTTTGGCGTTTCGGTCATCACCGACATGTGTTTGCCCGATGCACTCGAGGAGGCTGTCGTCGAACATATCATTGCCAACGCCAATTCGGCCCAGCCAAAGCTCACGGCGCTGGTCGAAGGGGTCGTGGCTCACTTGAGTAAGTGACCTATGTCGGGTTTTAATATTGTTGAATCGGCCGCTTTGCGGCTAAGCCGCGAGCGAGTGGTTGAGCCCAGTGTCGCGATTTTGTTGGGTTCGGGGTTGGGTGGGCTGGCCGACCAGATCGATGAGGCGGTCGCCGTCGATTACGCCGACATACCTGGCTTTGCTGCCTCGACCGCCATCGGCCATCGCGGGCGACTCGTGTTTGGCCACTACGCGGGAGTGCCTGTCGTCGCGATGCAAGGTCGATTCCACTTGTACGAAGGACACGCAGCCTCAAGCGTAACGCTACCGATTCGAGTGCTTCGTGCGTTGGGGGCGAAATCGCTTGTCGTCTCGAACGCGGCTGGTGGACTCAACCCCCACTATCGCGTCGGCGAGCTGATGGTCATCGACGACCACATCAATTTCATGTTTCGCAGCCCGCTGCTGGGCTTGAACGAAGCGGAGTGGGGAAATCGCTTTCCCGATATGTCGGCCCCTTACGATGCCGCATTTGTCGAGCGAGCCCTTGCTGCCGCGCGAGCTGGCGGATTCGTTTGCCATCGTGGCGTCTACGTCGGCATGCTTGGCCCCACCTACGAGACACGCGCCGAGTATCGCATGGCACGTCGCATGGGAGGCGATGTCGTTGGCATGTCGACTGTTCCCGAAGTCATCGTGGCGCGACAACTCGGCATGCGTGTCTTTGGTGTGAGCGTCGTAACGAATGCTTGCTCGCCCGACCAGCTTGGCACGACTTCGGGAGAAGATGTCGTCGACGTCGCCAACATGGCCGCCCCACGATTGGCCCAATTGGTCAAAGCTGTTATCGCAGGAACTAATGCTTCATGAACCCTTCTTTTGTCATTGCCAAGAAGCGAGATGGAGGCGAACTCAGTGGAGCGCAAATCACTCAGTTCATTCGCGCCTACACGTCGGGCGACATCGCCGACTATCAAATGAGCGCCCTCGCGATGGCCATTTGTTGTCGCGGCATGACAATCGACGAGACGGCGGCGCTGACCGACGCGATGCTCGCCTCGGGCACGCGGCTCACTTGGAACGACAGTGGCCCGCCGATCGTCGACAAACACAGCACCGGCGGCGTCGGCGACAAAGTCTCGCTACCACTGGCCGCAATGCTCGCCGCCTGCGGGCTTAGAGTGCCGATGATTTCGGGGCGTGGACTGGGAGCGACGGGCGGAACGCTCGACAAGCTTGAATCGATCGCCGGATTTCGCACCGATCTATCCCTCGACGAGCTTGTCGAAGTGACGAATCGTGTTGGCTGTGTGATTACCGGCGCGACGCCCGAGTTGGTGCCGGCCGATCGCAAGCTCTATGCGCTCCGCGACGTAACGGGCACGGTCCCGTCGATCCCGCTGATTACCGCCAGCATCATGAGCAAGAAATTGGCCGAAGGGCTCGACGCTCTAGTGCTCGATGTCAAGTTTGGCAGCGGCGCGTTTATGAAGACTCATGCCGAGGCGAAGCAGCTTGCCGAATCGCTGGTCGCAACCGGCAAGCGAATGGGAGTGAAAACTGTGGCGCGGCTCACTGACATGCACCAACCGCTTGGCCGATTGATTGGCAACGCGCTTGAAGTCGAAGAGTCGCTGGCAATGCTCGCCGGCGACGAAGCAACCCCAGCGGATTTGTTGGAAGTGACGCTCGCGCTGGGAGCTGAGCTCATGGTCGCCACAGGAAAATCACCCGACTTGGCTGCGGCCGTTGTCACACTGCAAGCGACTCTCGATGATGGTTCGGCGGCAGCTAAGTTTCGCGAGATGGTCGCCGCCCAAGGTGGCAATCTCGATGCCCCCCGGCCACTGGCGCGAAAGAGTGCGTACTTGGCGTCTGATTCTGGCTACATCAACGCGATTAATACCGAAGCACTGGGCCGCGTTGTAATCGAACTTGGTGGCGGTCGTCGGCAACTCGGCGACAAACTCGACCACTCGGTTGGACTCGAAATGAATGTCCGCCTAGGCGACGCTGTGAGTGAGGGTGACGAACTTGTCAACACCTATGCAACAGGCGACGCGACGCCTAAGTTGATCAATATGGTTTTGAGCGCAATTGACATTAGGAGCGAAGCTCCCGACCCACTACCACTGTTGGCCGATCGCATTGAATAAGATATCTTTAAGCGAGCTCAGCGACGCGCATCGCGAACTCACCGTGGCGGCCCAGCGGTGTTGCGAAAACGCTTACGCACCTTATTCGAAGTTCCATGTTGGTGCCGCGCTGCTCGCGAAATCGGGCGATTTTTTCACGGGCGTAAACGTTGAGAACAGTTCGTTCGGGCTAACCATCTGTGCCGAGCGAATCGCACTGGGTGCCGCCGTGACGGCCGGTGAGCGGGAGTTCGACGCCATCGCGATTGCCACTCCGGGCGGTCACATGCCGTGTGGTGCGTGTCGGCAGATGCTTGCTGAGTTTGGGGATATGCAGATTCTGGCGATCGACTCTGGCAGCGACTTAGTCAAAACGACTCGACTTCGCGAGCTACTGCCGATGGCATTCGAGTTTGGCGATCGTAGCTGAAAGAGACGCATCTCACGCGATATGCGACGATGCCAACACCTTGTGGTTTTCGAGATCGTCTTGCTCTAGCGCCGCGAGATAAGGCAAGTTGCGATACATGTCTTCGTAGTCGAGACCATATCCGACGACGAATTCGTCGGGGATGTCGAACGCCACGAAGTCGGGCTGTGCCGTCACTTCTTGCCGCCCGTTCTTGCGTAGCAAGACGGCCGAGCGGAGGCTATTCGGACCGAGCCCACGCATGTTTTCCAGCACCTGAACGAGAGTGTGTCCGGTATCGAATATATCGTCGACGAGCAGTACATCGCGGCCCGAAATGTCGAGCAGCAACTCGTTATTGACTTTCAGTTCGCCCCGCGTGGTGGTCGCTCCGCGATAGCTGCTGGCTTCGATCACGCCAACCCTCATCGGTAAGTCAATGAGACGAATGAGGTCAGCGACCAAAACCAAACTACCGGTCAAAACACCGACGATCGTAAGCTGACGGTCTTGGTAGACCTCAGCAATTTCAGCGGCCATGCGGGCCACACCCGCATGGAGGTCTTCTTTACTTAGCAGTGTCTTCATGCTGTTCCTTTGAGCGTAGCACGCATGATTCCCGGTCGACAACCCAGTATATCGCGCTCGGGGCTGACTGCCACCGACCCGGGGCCCGTTGCCAGACGGCTGGGGCTCAAGTCGATGGCGGCCGCCTGTGACGACTTCGCCTGCTCATCGTCTGCATCAGTTTCTTCACTTTTCGGTCCTGAGCCTTCGCTTTCATCGTCGTCAGTGGGCTGCTGGTCGTCGTCACTTTCGCCGGCGGCTGGTCTCGATATTTCGGGCTTCGTCCAATCGGGTGAATAGAGCACGCCAGCAATACAACCAGTCATACACGCAGCAAGCGTACCGCCAATCATGGCGCGAAGTCCCAGTCTGGCAAGATCGCTACGCCGTTCGGGCGCGATAGCGCCGATACCGCCGATTTGGATGCCGATGGAGGCGAAGTTGGCGAATCCGCAGAGAGCGTAGGTGAGGATAGTAACCGAGCGGTCGCTGAGGTTGACGCCGCTATTGGGTTTGATCCAGTTGCCGAGATAATCGTAGGCGACAAACTCAGTAAGGAACCACTTAATGCCGAGGAGTTGGCCACCATGCATGCAATCTTTGTTCTCCACACCCATTAGCCATGCGAGTGGATAGAAGACGTAACCAAAAATCACCTCAAGCTTCAGACCCTTTACATTGAATTGCAAGCCAACAAATTCTACGATGCCATTCAACATCGCGATCAGAGCGAAGAATGCAATGAGCATGGCTCCGACGTTTAGTGCAAGGTGCAACCCCGCGGTTGCACCCTCGGCTGCTGCTTCAATGACATTTGCCGTCTTCACGTCCATTTGCGTCGCGGCTTTTCCGCTTGTTTCGGGAGTTTCGGTTTCTGGCTGCATCACTTTGGCGATGAGCAGAGCGGCAGGCGCGGAGATCACGCTGGCGGTTAGTAAGTGTCCTGCATTGATGCCCATGCCAACGTAGACAGCAAGCACGCCGCCGGCGATCGTTGCAAATCCACCGACCATGACGACCATCAATTCCGACATCGTCATCTTGGCGACGTAGGGTCGAATAACGAGCGGCGCTTCGGTTTGTCCCACAAAAATGTTCGCCGCAGCGGAGAGTGTTTCCGCACCGGAAGTGCCCAGCGTCCTTTGCATCACCCAAGCAAGTCCCCACACCAATAATTGCATGATTCGCAAGTGATAGAGCACGCTCATCAGCGACGAGAAGAAAATGATGGTTGGCAGGATTCCAAAAGCAAACGTGCGCAACAGCAAGAGCGACTCAGACGTGCCTTCTTCATCGGGTCCTAACGGGCTAAGCCCGAACAGCACCTTTGTGCCGCTCTTCACATTTCCAAGCAACGCGTTAACGAGCTCGCCGAACTGGAAAAACACGTAACGGCCGGGATCTGTTCCCAGCACAATCCACGCGAAAACAAATTGCAGCATGAGCCCAGCGGTAATTACGCGCCATGGAATTTTCCAGCGAGCCGAACTCATCGTCCAAGCCAGCCCGATCATCGCGAACAAGCCGAAAAAACTAATCACACGTTCCATTGTGTATCGAGCCCGAATGAGTTTGTTGCGCCTGTAAGGAACGGCGAGCGGCCGTGTTGTTTTGACTATCGGGCTCAGGTGTTAAATGTGCGATCGCCCGCATCACCAAGGCCGGGGACAATGAACTTATGGTCGTTCAGTTCGGGGTCGATCGCGCAGACGTAAAACTGGGCATTGGGATGCTGAGCGGCGACGGCGTCGATGCCTTGCTGCGAGGCGATGATTGACAGCAGCTTAACTTGTTTTACTCCCCAGGCTTCGAGCGTTGCCAGCGCGGCCAGCGCACTGCCGCCAGTCGCCAGCATCGGGTCGACAATCAGTGCGACATCGACGGGGCTGCCGGGGGGGAGTTTGCTGTAGTATTCAACCGGCTCGGCCGTCTGTTCGTCGCGGTAAAGACCGAGGTGCCATACTTCGGCAGCGGGAATCAAATCGAGCACCGGCTCGACCATTCCGAGCCCGGCGCGCAAAATGGGTACAATGCCAATCCGCGAGGTGAGCTTCGCTCCGGTGGTGGTCGTCAATGGCGTTTCGACTTCGATTGGTGCCGCAGCGAGATCTTGAGTCGCCTCGTACGCGAGCAAGGTCGTCAGTCGGCGAACGCAATCGCGAAACACCGCCGGCGGCGTCTGTTTGTCGCGGAGCGTCGTCATGTGACAATCGATCAGCGGATGACGAACTTCAACAACACCCGGCATGTTTAGCGTCCCCGTAAATCAAAAACCACTCGCCCACGAAAGTCGCATTCTAGCTGCGAAGGCGGGCGAATAACAGTTGCGAGCCCCTGGATGACAAGAGCGACAGCGATGCTGGTGATATTGATGGCTGGTACCATGAACATGGCCATAGGCGAGGAACCTGAGCGACAGACCGTTCGCATCGCCACTTACAACGTCTCTCTCTATCGAAATGCCTCGGGTGAGCTAAATCGAGAGCTTGCCGGTGGCCAGTGCGAACAAGCGAAGCGGCTTGCACGAGTCATCCAAACCGTGCGGCCCGATGTTTTGCTGCTCAATGAGATTGACTTCGAACCGCAGAATACCGCGGTTCAGTCGTTCGTCGCGAAGTATTTGGGCATCGACCAAACTGACACGTTGGCTATTGAGTACCCATTCGTCTATGCCGCCCCAAGCAATACCGGCGAGCCATCGAAGATGGACCTCGACCGCGACGGGCGACCCGGCACACCGGGCGACGCCTGGGGATTCGGACGTTATCCGGGCCAATATGGCATGGCTGTTGTGTCACGCTTTCCGATCGACGCCAAAGCGGTGCGAACATTCCGCAAACTTCGTTGGGCGACAATGCCGGGCGCACGACGACCAATTGACCCCTCATCAGGCAAGTCGTTCTACACCGACGAAGAATGGAGCCGCTTGCGACTTTCTTCGAAGAGTCACTGGGACGTGCCGATTGAGATTCCATCGCTTGGCACGCTGCACTTGCTCGCGTCTCATCCAACACCGCCGGTGTTCGATGGTCCCGAAGATCGCAACGGTTCGCGCAACCACGATGAGATCCGCTTGTGGGCCGACTACATCGCGGCCAACGCGGCGAACTACCTGATCGACGACAATGGCATGCGAGGGGGAATCGCGCCGGGCCAACCTTTTGTCATTGCAGGCGACTTAAATTGTGACCCAGTCGACGGCGATACAAAACCGGTCGGCATTTCGTTGTTGCTAAACCATCCCAAGATCAATGGCTCGCTGCGACCGCTGAGCACTGGCGCGGCCGAATCGGCGCGCAAGAATGCCGAACTCAACCGAACTCAGCAAGGCGACGCGGCAACCGACACAGCCGACTTTTCCGGAGACGGTCAGGGCAATCTTCGCGTCGACTATGTGCTGCCGTCACGCGAACTGAAGGTGGTCGACACAGGCGTCTTTTGGCCCGCCAGCAACGAACCACTGGCCCCGTCGATCACGGCAACCGATCACCGACTGGTGTGGATCGACATCGCGTTACCGGCGGCAACGCCAAACGACCCAGCACCCTAGCGCTCCCCCAAAGACGACGAGACTCGCAGGTTCGGGCACCGCGGTAAAGCTATTTGCAAACAGTGCGTTTGCAATCGATTTGCCTGTTTCTTGGCCTACCGTGTCGTCGAAGTTCCAATGGACTCCGAGGTAAATGCGGCTGCGACCATTTTCGATCATGGCGTCGCTAAGGCTGGTGAAGCTGCGGACCACTCCTGGCAACTCATCGGAAGTGACGTCAAAATCGATGTTGTCGGTGCCATAAAAATTAGCGATCGCTTGGAATACTGCTCCGCCGAAAGTCGAATGCCCCGACACGTAGGCCGGAAAACTCGGCGTGAAGTCGTCGTACACTCCCCCGCCGGGTGCTCCCAGCGGAACCCAATCGTGAATGGCGATCGTGTCGGGGTTTCCGTCGAGGTCGGCACCGCGAATACCCGTCACCGGACGCCACAGATCGTTCTCGAACTTCGAGTCCCATGCCACGATACCTGCATCGGCCATCGCCACGCTGGTCAAGGCAAACAATCTCGCGTTTTCGGCAACGTCATTTTGCTGGTCGGTGGCGATCGACTGAACAATATTGTTGTACAGTCGCATCGGCGATCCCATGCCAACGCGGTCGTAAGCCCAAAAGAGGCCAATTTCCGTTTGCTCAGCGGTACGCGACGAACCGTTCAGTGCGCCGAATGTCGCGACTTCGTTAAAGGCATCGGCGTACTCTTGACTTGTGAGCGATGGCGGTGCTGGCGGTGTGAAACTCGGGGCGTTCCTCAACGCGAATGGTTGCATCGCGCCCCAACCGGGCCCCCAAGCCTCTTGTGTCGGAGTGATGGTCGGGTCGGGCGACCATCGACCTACTTCACCGCTCGGCGTGTAGGGCGTGCTTTGCGCGAACCCATCTGACTGACGTTTGCTCACCACCTGTTGACCGACGCGAGTGCCGAACTCGATGCCAAGCGCGCGGGCATTGGTGTCAGAGACTCCCGCTAGCGAATTGCTTAGGGCTAAGTCGAGGGCCGATTGCTGATCGGGATAGATCGACGACAACACTTGGTGAGCGGCTGTGGCGACAGCCGCGTCAACCGACGCCCCGAGTGCGGGCGAGCTTTGCCGATAAAAAGTGTCGTGAGTGCCAAGTATCGACCCCACCGCGTCGTGGATCGCGATATTCACCATTGCGTAGGTTCGCGAGCCCATGCCAGGATTTTGTAAGGTCTGGTTACCAAGCATCGTGTCGCCGGCGATTCGATTCCAGTCGATCACGACGTCGGCGCGAGCGGCACTCGCTGCGAGCAAGATGAACACGCAACTAAGCAAAGGTAACTTCATGGTGTTTCTCATTCGATTATTAAACCTAAAGCTGTTGACAATCGGTAGTCGGATCTTGATGCAGCCATTAAGTCTCAGGAATTGCATTGGGGCGAACGAAGAATCTTCGCAACGAGCCCCACGCAACATTCGCCTAGCACTACGAACCGAGCTTGGGAGGCAAATGCCGATGTTAACAGCTCGAATTAGCGGCGACCGTTAATGGACAAGAAAAGCAGCAGGGTTGCAGACAGCAGGGGTGGCACCATTCTCGCGAACGGCGGATTACCGAACTTCCAACTGTATTTTACTTAACATTTCCAACAATGCAATGATCGAGAATTTCTTTTGCCGCACTGACATAGCCAGCCAAAAAAGGGCCAAACTCGGCGTAACGAGCGCTCGCTTCGTCGAATCGCATCCGATAAACAATTTCTTTGAGATAACCGGGATTACTGGCCCACAGCGTGACGCCCCACTCCCAGTCGTCGAACCCTACGGCAACCGTGATGAGCTGGCTCACCTTGCCGGCGAAGGCGATCCCGCTGCGGGCATGTTCGCTCATCAGCTTGTTTCGCTCGCTCTTTGCCAGCCGGAACCAGTTTTCCCGCTCGCCCCGAATCTTGTTCATGGGATAAAAACACATGGCCCGGTAGGGGGGGAAATCAGGGGTTAGCCGCTGCCGGTTCATGCCGACCAGCCGGTCGGCATAGGCTTTTGTTTTGACATCATGCTCGGGCGTAGCGACGTCGACGCCTTCGCTGACCAATCGCTCCGAAAATTGCTCGACTGTCATCACATATTCACTGATTTCTGTGACTGACACAAACGAATAGCCGGGCCGTAGTGCGACGCCCAGTTTCGAAGCCATCAGCCGCTGATGGACCCGGTCGATCACGAGCGGGTCGGGGTCCATCATCATCAGCCCAAAGTCGGCTTTATGGCCGCTGACGATGAACGCCTGTAACCGCATTGGCTGGCCCTCGGCCGACGGATCGAGAAGAGCGATAAACTGCTCGCATCCGGCCGCGATGTCAGTCGGCGACATCGACGCAAGCACACTGCGGTCGAAGCTGTAGTAGAGGTGGCTGCAATGCCAGCCGCCACCCACCGGGTGCAATGGATGGACTTCTTCGGCGGCAGTTTGGGTCGGGCGCATGGGTGTGTACTCGCTGCATTGGCAGATAAAGGTCACTCGGAGTCATCGTACAGTGTTGGGGGGCCTATCGAACAGTGGATATCAGTGGGCTAGCATGGTGACATGCTTCCCCCACCCTACACTTCCGACACCAGCCCCGAGGCGCGCGAAGTACAGCTTGAAATCCTTCGCGGCATGACTCCGTCCCAGCACATTCGCAGGATGCTCGAAATGACCGCTCGCAACAAACGCTGGGCATTTGACGCGATTCGGCGTCACTACCCTGAGTTCAACGAGTCACAAGTCAAGCTTAAGTTCATCGAAATGAATTATGGAGCCAAGTTGGCCGACAAAGTGCGGATTGACATGCAGGAGCGCGGCATTGAGTGATATCGACGATCTACTTTCGGCTTTGCAACCTGTTGCCGAATTTCTCGATCAACTGGGAGTTCGCTACTACGTCGGTGGGAGTGTCGCCAGTTCGTTTCACGGCGCGAGCCGTTCGACGATCGATGTCGATTTGAATTGCGAGATGAGGGCCGATCATGTGAGCGCTCTGCTGGAATCGCTCGGCAATGAATTCTATGCGAGCGAAACAGCAATTCGAGAAGCCATTCGACATCGGTCTTGCTTTAACCTGATTCACTATCCGACGGGGTTTAAGATCGACGTGTTCGTAAATCGGGGCAGGGACTTTGACCTCGACTCACTCGCTCGTGCAAGGCGGCAACCATTGGCTAGCACTTCGACTTTGCACGTGCCTATCTTATCGGCCGAAGACACCATTGTCACGAAGCTTGAATGGTTTCGATTATCAAACGAAACGTCCGAGCGGCAGTGGGACGATGTCTCGCGGTTGGTCGGCCTGCTCCATAACAAACTCGATGGCGAACATTTGAGACAAATCGCCAAATCAATTGGGGTCGGCGACCTTCTCGAAAAATTGCTCGAATCTAATTAACCGCTTGCCATAACGGCTATGTCGGCAACACTATCGCGGATGAAGATGTCGTACGCGGCTCTCTCTCGATCTCCCTCTCGCAGTCCCCGCTATGAGCCTCGAACTCCTCGATTTTATCGTTATCGGCCTCTACCTCGCGGGCGTTGTCGGCTTGGGCTTTTGGTTTGTACGGACAAGCGGCACGACGAGCGAGTTTATGGTCGCCGGTGGTTCGATCCCTGGATGGGCCGTGGGGTTGTCGGTGTTTGGCACGTTCTTGTCGAGTAACACCTTTGTTGCTTACCCGGGCAAGGCCTACGCATCGAACTGGAATGCACTGGCGTTTTCGTTCTCGCTGCCAATCGCTGCATTTATCGCAGCGCGCTACTTTGTCCCGTTTTATCGAAAGTCGGGAGGAGTGTCGGCTTACGAGCATCTCGAAGCCCGCTTCGGCAGTTGGGCCCGCATCTACGGTGTGCTCTGTTATCTGCTCACCCAAGTCGTTCGTATGGGGGCCATTTTTGTCGCGGTTTCGCTCGTGCTTACTCAGCTAACCGGATGGCCCCAATTCACCATCATACTGGTGGCTGGAGTCCTCATTACGCTATACACGACTCTTGGGGGCATCGAAGCGGTGATCTGGACCGATGTGGTGCAGTCATTGGTGTTGGGTATCGGAGCAATCCTGCTGTTGGTGCTGCTACTCGTGGGCATGCCCGAGGGGCCGAGCCAAGCGATTCAGATTGCCTGGGAAAACGACAAATTCTCGCTCGGCGATTTCGGTGCGAGCCTGGCCGCAGCCACATTCTGGGTCACTTTGTCGTATGGCGTGTTCGAAAACATGCGAAACTTCGGCATCGACCAAAACTACGTTCAGCGTTATCACGCCGCGCGAACCGATGCCGAAGCTTCGCGTAGCCTGTGGTTTGGCACGCTGCTCTATGTGCCGATTTCGGTGGTGTTCTTTATGATTGGCTCCGCGCTCTTTGCTTACTACGAGACCCACCCCGAATCGCTTGCCGATGTCAGATCCGACGTGGCCAAGACGCGTTTGTTGGGAGGCACCGATCCGGTGACCCAAGAAGCGATTGCTGAACTGGCTCCACGACTGAATTCGGACGAAATTGGTGATCGCGTTTTGCCTCATTTCATCGGCACAAGTCTGCCGGCAGGCCTGCGTGGGCTCTTGATCGCGGCAATATTCGCGGCCGCGATGAGCAGCATCGATACATCGCTCAATAGCTCGGCCACTGTCCTATTAATCGACGTCTACCGCCGACATTTGCGATCGGATTGCGGCGAACGCGAATCGATGTATGTACTCTACTCAGCAACCGCATTGATGGGAGCCATCGCAATGGGCATCGCCATCGCGCTCATCGGCGTGCAGAGTGTGCTCGATGCTTACTGGACTCTGTCGAGTATCTTGGCCGGAGGGCTGCTAGGGCTTTTCTTGCTCGGACTCATCAGCCGCCGCGCTGGCCAACCGGCCGCCTTCGCCGGTGTTGTCGCCGGCATTGCGGCCGTGCTCTGGATGACACTTCCTAAGCTCGAGCAATGGGGCCTGCCCGCCGTGCCTGCCTCTTTGCATGTGCCGCTCCACTCGACGCTTGCACTGGTTATTGGCACCATGGTCGTCTTTGTTGTCGGAATTATGGTGGCAAGGATGCGGGAATTTAGAGAGCGCGAATGAGCGGATTCGAGTAATTACGACTGGCTGATTGCCCCACACTGCCGCCGGGTCGACCGGCCCGCTAGGGGCCATTCGCCGCCGCGTCGAAATCCCCTACGAGCCGCACGATCACCTCGCGTGTCAGCAACATCGGTATTCGCTCGCGTCGGTTCCCGGTGGGCTTGTCGTAGCGGACCAGTGCAATCGAACCGCCAAGCTTGACCAGCACTTCGTAATAGCTGGTCGATGCTTCATTTTTTCGCGGTGGACGACTACGTAGTTGCACGGTGCATTGCTGCGGGTCAATTTCGATCGGTGCGATTGGCTCCATCAAATAATTGAGTTTCGCGGCAAGTGCCTCGGCCATACGGCTCAGCTTATCTTTTGAGAGCGCCGCCAGCCGGGGCGTTTCGAGCCTCAATTCCAGCGTCGCCGCGCCGATGGAATCGAGTTCTTCGACTCGACAAATGACGCGGTCTTCACCATCGTCGGCCTGTAGCGTTGCCGGAGCCATCGCGTGTTGCAACAGTCGTTCAAATTGCGAAACGAGTCTCACGATGACATTTCCTGTTCTATATTGAGGGTATCGAGTGCCTCGATTTCGTGTTCAGAACCATCGAACGACAAGCGGCACAACTGCTCTTCGAATGCCGTCTCGATATGGACCGGTCGGCCCCACAATTTGTTCAGGTTGCGGAGCGAATCGGCGGCGTAGTCGCGTTTGAGTTCGACGCCGGTAAAGTTGTGCTTGAGATACAACTCGCCTCGGTTTCGGTAATTTCCATCGACGACCGAAATTTGAGGTCGTCCCATGTTTGTCAGGCTCGCCAGCAGTTGCTGTTTTACCTGAGGGAAGGCTCGCGTTTCGATTTCGTATTGCTCGCTCGAATCGTTGTAGCCAAACTTGAACAGCTTGTGACGACGAACGAAATCGAGCGTGAGAAACTCGTCGATGAACGTCAGGTCGTTGTGAATCCGGCGAACCTCGAAGATTTTCTTGCGGCCCAAGCCCGCCGCGTTATCCCATCGCTCGCGTTCGTAGTCGTTGTCGCAGTCATCATATTCTTTACCAAACGCGCCGCGGTTCCAACGATCTTCGATGTCGCGAAATAATTCGATTCCCAGTTTATAAGGATTGAGCCGATCAGGACTTGAAGCGAGCGTGCCGCTGTGGTGGTCGCAATAGCAAATAATTTCCGAAGCGGTTGCCGCCTGCGTGGTCATAATCGTCGAGTGCCAAAAACTGGCCCACCCTTCGTTCATGATTTTTGTCTGGCCTTGCGGCGCGAAATAGTAAGCCTCGTCGCGGAGAATCGACAATACATCAAGTTGCCAAGCGGCGAGCGGGGCGTTTTCGAGCACGAACAGCATCACGTCACGCTCGGGGCTGACGGGGAATCGTTTGCTGCTTGATTCAAGCGCTTCGCGCTCGCGATTGCGATCGGCAGCGATGCGGGCCGGCGGATTCACGTAGCTGTCGAGATAGTTCTTGCTGGGAAAACGCCCCGACGCTTCTTCTTTCTGTTCTTCTTTGTCACCGAGCCGCTTCGGTTCGTCGCGACGTTTGATGAACGGCGAGTGAATATCAATGAGATCGTCGATGCTGTGGCAGACATCGATGAAATCTTCGACCACCTCGACGCCGACTTCGTCCATGTGCCGACGAATGCGATTGCCGTGGTTGGCCATCTCGTCCATCATCTTGCGATTGGTCTTGCTGAACCAAAAGTTGTTCTTGAAGAAATCGCAGTGGCCATAGACGTGAGCCATCACCAGTTTCTGATCGACGGCGCCGTTGCTCCGCATCAAATAGGCGTAGCAGGGATCGTTGTTAATCACTAGCTCGTAGATTTTCTGCAGCCCGTAGTTGTAACCCTTGCTAAGCTGCTCGTACTCCATTCCAAACCGCCAGTGGGGGTAGCGGACCGGGAAGCCCCCCTTCGCGGCGACTTCGTTCAGCCGGTCGGCATCGACTAACTCGAAGATCGTGTCGAAGTAGTCGAGTCCATGAGCCCGCGCGTACCCTTCGACTTCGACCTGAATCGCGGCCAGTTCGGGCGTCAATTGCGATGATTCGATGAGGGGCATGTTGTTGTCTTACTTAGCCCCCGGTCATTGACCGAGGGCTAAATATTACTTTCCGGAGCTTAAGAACGTTTTTATTGATTCGTAAATGGCGTCGCGGTCTTCGATTTCGGAGGTAACAAGCGTGTCGAATTTGTCGCCGAAGCGTTCTTCGAGTTGGCCGAGATATTCGCCACTTCCATAGGGGCTCTCGACCTGTCCATAGCAGTAAAGATTGACGTTGGGCAGAATTTTTTCAGCCAGCATGTTGAGGGCCGCGTTATTGTCTTCGCCCCAATTGTCGCCGTCAGAGAACTGGAAACAGTAGATGTTCCAGTCGCTGACCGGAAAGCTTTTTTCGATGAGGCTAGCACACACTTTGTAGGCCGAACTGATTCGCGTACCGCCGCTCTCGCGGGTGCGATAAAAAGTGTTCTCGTCGACCTCTTTCGCGGCGGCGTCGTGAATGATGTACCGCTTTTCGATACCGCCATATTGGCGAGCGAGCCACGTGTCGATCCAAAACGCTTCGGTCCGCACGATCTGTTTCTGCTCGTCGGTCATCGAGCCCGATACATCCATCATGTAAATCACCACCGCGTTCGCTTGCGGTTCGTCGATGGTCGTCCAAGAGCGATAGCGGCGGTCGTCGCGGACGGGCACGATTTTCGGATCGAGCGCCTCGTAGGCCCCCGTCGAAATCTGCCGTCGCATTGCCCGCAAATACGTTCGTTTGTTGTGACGCAGCGATTCGGGGCCAGTTTGGCGGATACTGTTGTATTTTGACTTTTGTTGTTCGATGGTCGCGGCCCCCTTCGGCTGGATGCGGGGGAGCTCGAGCTCATCGCCAAGAATGTCGGCCAGTTCTTCGAGCGTCAACTCGACTTCCATGATGTGCCCGCCGCCGGGATCGCTCCCTGCTTCGCCAGGGCCACCCGGTTGTGGCTTGCTCCGTCCAACGGCATCTCCTTCTTTGCCATCTCCTTGCCCCACGCCACCATTGCCATTGTCGCCGAAGCGAAAACGCGGGACATCGAGCTGGGGCAGTGGAATACTGACCAGGTCCTTACCCTTGCGGCCGATCATCTCGCCGTGCGACACGTAGCGCCGCAAGTTCTCGCGCACCTTACCTCGCACAATTTGGCGAAAGCGTCGTTGATCGCGTTCAATATCGAGAGGCATGATTCTTCAGATTAAACTTAGCCATGCTCGCCAGAGCGTGGATGAACTTGCAAAAATGTCCCAAACAACGAACGTAATCCACCGTCTGGCGACGGTGGCTACATTCGGTTGCTGTCGCACATATTACTTATCTTGCTTTGCGTCGCCGCGGGCGAAAATGCTGGCGACATAGTGCAATACGTCGGTCGCGCTTTCGTCGTCGTAGCCATAGTCGCGAATCAGTCGACCTTTCACAACATCGATCTTCTCTTGTGCCTGAGCGTCAACAACATTCGACACAAGGCTCGTGAGTTTGATCGAATCTTTTTGATCTTCGAAAAGCTTGAGCTCGAGTGCCTTATACAGCCGTTCGTTGGTTTTGTAATCAAACTTTTTGCCATCGATCGACAACGCACCGATGTAGTTCATGATCTCGCGGCGGAAATCGTCTTTGCGGCTATCGGGAATGTCGATTTTCTCTTCGATGCTCCGCATGAGCCGCTCGTCGGGCTCATCGTATTGGCCGGTGAATGAGTTTTTGACCTTTTCACGCTGGGTATAGGCCTTAATGTTGTCGATATAGTTGCCGCAGAGCCGCTTGAGGGCGTCTTCGTCGGCAGCGATCGCGCGTTGCACTTCGTTTTTCACAATGTTCTCGTACTCCTGTTTCACGACCGACAGCAACTCGCGGTACTCTTGTTTTAGCTCTTCGTTGTTAATGAGGCTGTGATGCTTGAGCCCTGCTTCAAGTTCGTTGAGCACCATGAAGGGATTGATGCTCTTCGCGTTCGGGTGCGACACGAGCGCGTTGGAAATTTTATCCTGCACATAGCGAGGCGAGATGCCGGTCATTCCTTCGTTGACCGCTTGGTCGCGGAGCTCCTTGATGTTCTCTTCGGTGAAGCCGGCGAGTGACTTGCCGTTGTAGAGCTTCATTTTCTGCAGCCGCGTCAACCCAGCATGCTTCGGCTCTTCGAGCCGAGTGAGAATAGCCCACATCGCAGCCATTTCGATCGTGTGGGGGGCAATGTGCTTTCCCTTCACCGTTTGGTTATTGTAGTCTTTCTCGTAAATCTTCTTTTCGTTCTCGAGAATGGTGACGTACGGAATATCGATTTTTACCGTCCGGTCGCGAAGCGCTTCCATAAACTCGTTATTTTGCAGACGGCGGTATTCGGGTTCATTGGTGTGACCAATGATCACTTCATCGATGTCGGTTTGGGCAAACTTCTTTGGCTTGATGCGGTGCTCTTGGCTCGCCCCCAACAGATCGTACAGAAACGCCACGTCGAGTTTCAGCACTTCGACAAACTCGATGAGCCCGCGATTGGCGATGTTGAATTCGCCGTCGAAGTTGAACGCACGGGGATCGCTGTCGCTGCCGTACTGGGCAATTTTACGATAGTTGATATCGCCGGTCAGTTCAGTGGCGTCTTGATTTTTCTCATCCTTGGGTTGGAAAGTACCGATGCCAATGCGGTCTTTTTCGCTCAGAATCAAGCGTTTGACACGGACATCTTCGATAACGCGGGTCCAGTCGCCGTCGTATTTGCGAAGCCGCTGCTGATAGGTGAAACGGCAAAACGGGTCGAGTTCACCGACGATCTTCACGCGGTAGTCACCTTCGCCACGACCGGCGTTGAGCTGCGTTTCGACTTCGTCGCGGAATCGCCTGGGAATGATATGAAGCGGATCTTCATTCATCGGGCACCACTCGATCGCGTCGGGATTGTCGGGCTCTTCTTCACTCACCCAGCCGAGTGTGTAGAGTGCCCCAGCGTCGGTCGCCGAGTAGCGCTCGAGGCCCTTCTTCAGTAGCCGCGCGATGGTGCTTTTGCTGCTACCGACCGGACCGTGCAACAACAGCACGCGGCGTTCGATACCATAGCCGCGTGCAGCACTCTTCAGCGCGTTGACTAGCGAGTGAAGCGACTCGCGGAGCCCAAACACGGCGTCTTTGCCGCCCGAGTCGGGATCGTCGAAAAAGCGGTAATGAATTGCCCGCTCGCGGCCGACTTCGATTTCGTCAATGCCATACGACATGATCATATCGTAGAGCCGCTGATAGGCGGTGCGGGTAACCTCGGGAGTTTCGCGAACAATGTCGAGATAGTCAGCAAATGATCCGTGCCAGTTCTTGCGACGGAACTGTTCGCGGTCTTGATGCTGGGCGACAAACGAAATGATGTTGCTGGCGTGAGTCATGGAATTGTTATCACTCCTGGTTTTTCGCCAACCTGTCCGACGCGATGCCGCTGCTACGGTAGAGGGAGCACGGTCGGCTGAGTTGTGCGATTTTGGAAGCGGATAAATTGTTGTGATAGGTTGGTACGAAGCGCAGCACCCAGCGCCGATGCAACGCGCCGTTTCCGGCGATGGAGCAACTCGCTCAGGGGCGTATACCGCATTCGAACTGACAAGCTTGCCACCGAAGCAATAAGACATCAACACAAATGATGACATTGCCAGACAGTCACGCTGCTCACCTTTGACGACGCGTCAATCAGTTAGAGCAATGCAGGCCCAAAAGCGATGAACCTGTGTCCTGGAGATAGACGGCCGCCCAGAGATCGAACTCGGACGCGATGCCAGGGGCAAGGTTGCCAAAGAGCGGCGGGCAAGGTGGTGGTGTGTCGGCCTCAGACTTAGCCGCGATGCACCGGTTTTGGACACCGTGCAACGCACCTCTTCTAACTTCAGTATTTAACGCTTCGTGCAAACGGGCAATAACATTCTGCAAGAATTCGCAAAATCGACCCCCACGCGGTGGGGTTTTTGCGACGAAAACAGGCCTTTTACGCTCGCAACTGAGCGGAAGTTACGACGTTTTTTTGCGGCGACCGCGGCCGCGGCCACCTCGTGAACGGCTGTCGGACCGGGGCCAATTGCTCCGTTGTCGCTGATCGCGATTGGCAATATTGCTGTCAACAACGCCCGAAATCGCATCGAGCCAAGAGGGGATATTGCGGTGCGACGATGCACGCGAACTTGGCGCACCGTTGCTTGAATCGTCGTCGGAATCATCGCTTTCGTCGTCGATTGCACGCAGGTCGTCGACGATGTCATCCGACTCATCGTCATGGTCGTCGTCGAAATCGACATCGGTCTTCGCCACCGGTCGTTTTCTCGTCGTTCGCTTTTCCTTCTTTTCACCCCCCGGCTTCTTTTTGCCTTCGCTTGAGTCGTCGGCCTCGCCGTCGCTCGCTTCGCCTTCACCTATGTCTTCTGCAACGCTTTCGTCGCTTCGTTCGCCACGCGACCGTCCGCGACCCCGACCGCGACGCCGCGATCGCCGGCGCTTGGTTTTTGGTGCTCCGTCGTCGTCGCCTTCTCCCCCAAGCGATTCACTTGTCGATTCGTCTCGGTCCGATTCGTTGGCGGCGGTTGTCGAATCGTCGCTTGGTTTGGCAGCTTCGGCCGCGTGTTGCTTGCCAACCTCGCCGGAGCGTTCGACCTTCGGCTTGTGCGGCTTGCTGCGACTCGGCCGTTCGAGCCAATCTTCATGAGGCTCGAGCGATTCGGCGTTGTTGTCGCTGTTGCTCGGAGTCGAACTAGACTCTTCGGAAAAGTCGGCTTTGGCTTCGGCCGGCGCGGCAACCTCGTCTGGAGTCGTCATTACTGGTTTTGACGAAGCTGGCGCTGACGCGGCTTTCGGTGCCGACTTTCTGGCGAATGGGAACCAATCGGGCAGTGCCAAGCCACTTGAAAAGAATCCTTCAGCGGCGGGAACCGCCGTCGAAGGTTCGCTCTCGATGCTGTCCACGGACTCGGTCTCTTGTGCCGCCTTGGCTGTTGGTTCAGAGACGGGCGGCGGCGCTGGCTCAACGTCGGCCGCCAGTGGCTCGGCAGCCACTGGTCGGGAAGATTCCGCCGGCAAATCTGTCGTCGGTTGTTTTTTGGAGAAGGCGGCTGACGATGACTGCGATTCGACGGTCGGTTCGGCCACTTCGTCAACCGGCTTCGACAGTTCGGCTTCGGTAAAGAACATCGACGGCGGACGTTGTTTGGGCGTCTTGGTCCGCTCTTGCTTCTTCGGAGGTCGAGGCGTGTGGGGCGATTTTTTGGTCGCCGATTCGTCGCCGACCGATCTCTTTGGCGATTCGGAGGCCGGTGATGTTCCAAGGACGTCGGCCAAACTGTCCCAATTGTCGCCAGTTACTTCGCTCGCCATGATGGAAGCAGTTTCCTCGTAAAATACTTGGCAGACGCGCGATATCGAGTCGGTTCGGCGTCGACTAATTTGCTGGAAATAGCCACAGTATAAGAAGTTACGCCGAGCGGCGAAAGACTGCCCAAGCCAACCCACGTGTCTGCCGACAATCGAAATAGGTGCAACCCAATGCCATTTTCCGGCCCCACCGTCAGCGAACAGGTCGAACTTACCGGCCATATTGTCGACAGTCTGCTGCTTCCCAAGGTGCTCGACGTCATCACGGCCGAGGGGGCCGAGTACGAACTGCGAAACGTCGTTATTGGCCACAATCGCAACGATCCCAGCTCTGCGCTCATTGAAATAACGGCCGATGACCAAGATCGGCTCGATCGTGTATTGGCGCTCATCAGCGATCATGGTGCGGTCGCCGTCAACGCGGTCGATTGCCGAATCGTGGCAGCCGACATCGCGGGCGCGTTTCCGGAAGGTTTTTACAGCACAACCAATCAGCGCAGCGAAGTCCGCATCGATGGCAGGTGGATCGAGGTCAACGAACAAGAAATGGACTGTGGCATTGTGATTGCAAGCGAAACCGCGCGGTGCATTCCCATGGTCGAGGTCGTGCCTGGAATGGCGATCGTCGTCGGCCACGCCGGCGTTCGGGTTTTTCCACCTGCACGGAGCAGCAGCGCCCACGGTTTCGCATTCATGAATAGCGATGTCTCGACCGAGAAACCTAAGGGAGTGCTCATTCGCAAGGTCGCCCGCGAGATTTTCGACAACCGGGCCCTCGGCAAGAAAACGCTGCTCGTCGGCGGACCGGCAATCGTTCACACCGGGTCGGGACCACTCGTCTGCGAACTAATCCGCCGTGGCTACATCGCCAAGCTTTTCGCCGGCAATGCTCTAGCGACTCACGACCTCGAACAGGCGATGTTCGGGACCAGCCTGGGGGTTCACCTCGCCGACGCCAGCATCGCCGAAGCGGGCCACGAACACCACCTGCGAGCTATCAACCGCATCCGCCGCGCCGGGTCGATTGCCAAGGCGATCGCAGCGGGGCTCGTCTCTGGCGGCATCATGTACGAATGCGTCAAACACCACGTCGACTTTCTGCTCGCCGGCAGCATCCGCGACGATGGCCCCTTGCCCGACGTCATTACCGATGCACTCGAAGCTCAAACAAGAATGCGCGCGGCGATTCGCGACGTGTCGTTCTGCTTGAGCGTCGCGACGACGCTCCACTCGATCGCCGTCGGCAATCTATTGCCAGCATGGGTAAAAATGGTTTGCGTTGATATTAATCCGTCGACAGTCATCAAACTGGCCGACCGAGGGAGTTTTCAGACGGTCGGAATCGTGACCGATGTCGAACCATTCTTTCGCTCGCTAGTGGCCGAGATCGACGTGCTCGAAACAGAGGCCACATCGTGAACCGCGACCGTGAGCCCCACGTCGATTACGTGCTCATCAACCGCTCGAAGGCGATCATGGGCGAAGACTCGAAGTACGTCGAACGTCTACCAGCGCTGAAGGACGTATCGCGACTTGACCTGCACCCTAAGGTGACCTTCTTCATCGGCGAAAACGGCAGCGGTAAGAGCACACTCTTGGAAGCGATCGCCGTGGCCGATGGCTTCAATGCCGAGGGAGGAACGCGAAATTTCAACTTTGCTTCGCGGGCGTCGCACAGCGACATGTACAAATGGATTGGTCTGGGACGCGGGGCGCGCGGCCGACGTCGCAGCGACGGCTTTTTTGTGCGGGCCGAGAGCTTCTACAACGTCGCTAGCGAAATCGAGCGGCTCGGCCTCAATGTCGATGCCCGCTCGGGCTACGGTACCACGAGTTTACACAACGTCTCGCACGGCGAAGCCTTCATCACGCTCATCACCAATCGCATGACGGGCGACGGGCTCTATCTATTCGACGAGCCCGAAAGCGCCCTCTCGCCACAACGGCAGTTGGCATTCTTGGTGGCCATGCACGAGTTGATCGATCGCGAGTCGCAGTTTGTGATCGCGACCCACTCACCGATCTTGATGGCTTATCCCGATGCGTGGATCTATGAGTTCTCGCCTGCGGGAGTCAATCGGGTCGCTTATGAAGAGACCGAACATTATCGAGTGATGCACACGTTTATGACCGATCCGCAGCGGACGCTACGTCACTTGCTGGCGGATGACTAGTTCGCAAGTCTGCGACAAGTCGAAGCTGTTCATCCTTCATCCTTCATCCTTCATCCTTCATCCTTCATCCTTCATCCTTCATCCTTCCCCCATGCCCCACCTCCTCATGTGCCCGCCGCGATTCTTTGCGGTCGAATACGAGATCAACCCTTGGATGGATGTCGCGATCAATGCCGACCACGCGCTCGCGGCGCAGCAATGGCAGACGTTGTATGATCTGATCGTCGCGACTGGTGCGAAGGTCGAACTACTCGAACCGGTCGCAGGACTACCCGATTTGGTGTTCACAGCCAACGCGGCTTTGATCTGTCGCAACACGGCTCTGCTCTCGCGTTTTCGCCACCCCCAGCGGCAACGCGAAACACCCTTCGATCGCCAGTGGTTTGTGGCTAACGGGTTCGAGTGTCTCGATCCACCAGCCGGCTTTTCGTTCGAGGGAGCCGGCGACGCGCTCTTTTGTGGCGACACACTGTTTGCCGGTTATCGCCAGCGGAGCGACGCCGCCGGCCACCAAAAAATTGGCGCGCTGCTCGACGTTCGAGTGCTTCCCGTCGAGCTGGTGAGTAGCAGCTTCTACCATCTCGATACGTGCTTTTGTCCGCTTTCGGCGAGCGAATCAATTTGGTATCCGCCCGCCTTCGACAGCTATGGCCAACGGGCGATCGAGTTGGCCGTCGAGACGCTGATAGAAGTCGACTTGGGCGAAGCGAAACACTTCGCTTGCAACGCTGTTGTGCTCGACAAAACGGTCATCACCAACAGAGGTTGCGATAAGCTGCATGGCCAACTTCAGCAGCGCGGATATCGACCGATCGCCACACCTCTAGGCGAATTTCTGAAAGCTGGCGGCAGCGCGAAGTGCTTGACGCTCAGACTCGATTGCGAGGATGCTGCGAGTTGGTGAGTTTCCGTTGTTCAGTTACTCTCCGATGGGCCGGTCGCTCCGCTCTCGCGTCGCGGCTAATATCGCGGATTGCCACCGGACCCGATAATTGACTTTCTATTCGGGTTACTGCAATTCAATGGTTGCTCAAGCTCACTGGCGGGAGTAGCCTGAAGGCGTCCCGTTCGGGCGGCCGCGTTTTGGATGCCGCTCGCTAATTTCTTTTTTGGAGTTCCAACGGCCGATCGATCTGGCGGCACGGCACCGTACAACTCACCAGGGGAGATTCTCATGCGCCACGAACTAGTTCTGCGTTGCTGTGCGTTTTGTAAAATTCCGTCGGCCACTTTACTGGCGCTACGGCTTCGGTCAATTGCGACTGTTCTGACTACGCTGCTTCTGTTGGTGTCAGTGACTCCGACGCTCGCAGTCGACCGCGATTGGAATAAGGTCTCGGGTACGACCGGCTATGTGACCGCAGCAAACTGGACGCCCAGTGGCGAACCTAGTCTGCTCGATAACGTCGCATTCGGTCCCAATTTGGTGGGTCTCGACGTCGATGTAGTGCTGGCCGCTCCCGGACTTGCGCTGGCCAAGAACGTTACTTTCACCAACGGCCAGGTCGAATTCATTGGCTTCGGTGGCGTGCGTCTCGACAACAATGGCGTCGTGACAATCGACGACGTGCTCGCCAACGACTTGGCGAGTGGCACACGGGTGACGGTCAATGGCACCGGCGGAGTGACCTGGGATAGCGTCGGCGACGCCATCGTCGGCGACGCTGGTTACGGCACGCTCACCGCGAACTCGGGGGGCAGCTTTCGCAGCCAAGATATTTTCATCGGCAACCAAGTCGGCTCGGTCGGTGTCGTGAATGTCGCTGGCGTTGGCTCGCTGCTTCAAACCGATGGCCTCGACGCTTCCAACGGTTTTTTTATCGGCAACGCCGGCGCGGGAACTCTCAACGTCACGGGTGGGGGAACTGCGCGAATCGTCAACGACACATCGGGAGGCATCGCCGACTTTCGCGTGGGTGTCACCGCCGACGGCCTGGGGAGCATGAACATCTCGGGAGTTGGCTCACAAGTCATTGCCGAAGATGTGTTCATTGGCGACTTTGGCACTGGTCACCTCCATATCGCCGCCGGCGGAGTACTCAACCAAAACATCCACACCAGCCCCGATGCCTTCGTGGCCCAGCAGGTGGGCTCCACTGGCCAAGTGACGGTCAACGGCGATGGCTCGCAGTGGCAGATGGGGCGGCTCGAAATCGGTAACCTCGGCGACGCGACACTCTCGGTCGAAGCAGGCGGCTTGGTACGCAGCAATAGCAACGACATGTCCCTCGGCGACGCGGGGGGCAGCGGCCGCGTCGCCGTGTTCGGCACCGGAGCCAGCCCCTCGACGCTGCATGTCACCAATGATTTGTACGTGGGATCGGCCGGATTAGGCGAAATGTTGATTGGCCAAGATCTCAGCGGCACGTCCGATGGCCATGGATCGCTAACAGTGGGCGGCTACTTGTTTATCGGCAACAATGCGGGCAACGAATTTGACAATCGGCTGATCGTCGATGGAAGTAATGCGACGGTGAATGTCGCGGGTGTTATGGACGTCGGGATTGGTGGCCGCGGGACACTGGAAGCGTCGAGTGGCGCGACCGTCACCGTCGGTTCCTGGATTGACGTCGGACTCTCTGCCGGCTCCAGCGGCACCGTGGTGCTCGATGGTGCCGGCAC